>NZ_VMLT01000038.1:0-14063 GCF_013276815.1 Streptococcus sp. 1055
AGAACTGACGAAGTCAGCTCAAAACACTGTTTTGAGGTTGCAGATAGAACTGACGAAGTCAGTAACATATATACGGCAAGGCGACGTTGACGCGATTTGAAGAGATTTTCGAAGAGTATTATTCGTAAAAAATCTCAAAAAGCCTACCTTTCGGTAGACTTAGTTTGTTTCTATTCTAATCGGTACTCTTCCAAAATTCTGCTCTGCTATACTTGGATGTCCTAGTTGATAAATCTGGTCTGCCTTTTGGGTCATGGCATCCCAAGGTTCTTTACCAATTCGACTGACTAGATTGACCTGCCCTTTCAAAGACTTAAGGTGTTGTCTGCCTTTTTCAGTAAACCCAAGAACATGAATGGCTTCTGGCAAGTCACTTTCTCTAGCCTGCACCAAGATATAGGTCAAGAGGCGTCTGACACGCGCCTTGGTGTAGCGTTTGGTAGTCACTAACTCGACCAATTCTTCCACAGACTGGGCTGTTTTAATAGCTTCTTTAATGCGCACAGCCATTTCTTGATTGACCTGATAGATGGTGGTTAGGTCGGGATTTGACAAGATTTGATAGCGGAGCAAGGGAAAATAGTCTTCCCAGATCACCTTACTGGCCTGCTCAAAGAGGCCAACAGAAGGCATAAAGCGTTCTAAGAAATCTTGGTCTGACTGATGCTGACGGAGAGCTGTCGCCGAGGCGTAGTCTACATCCTTATCCACAGAATGATAGCCAGCCCCCTGACGCTGAATCGGATGAAGTTTAATATTTCGCCCCGCAACCGCCTTGGCATAGGCCAGAGCAAGAACATGATTGGGCGTATTGCCAGAAAAATCAAGACCAGCAAATTCCTTCCACATGGCTTGGGTTTTCTGGGGATAAGAGAGGGAATCAGGCAGATTTTCCACAAATTTCTCCATCTCAGCACCTTTCTCTGTGTATAAGTCAGCGATTTTCTGATAATCTCGAACTTCCTCTGTCCCAAAAACTAGACTATCAGTGCCCAAGCGATCCAAGATATTCACAGCTCCTTGACCAAAGAAATCAGCTGCCTGAACACTGACTAAAAAGGGCAATTCCACTACCAAGTCTGCGCCATTTTCCAGCGCCATCTGGGTCCTTGTCCACTTATCCACAATAGCAGGCTCTCCACGCTGCATGAAATTCCCTGACATGGCAACAATTTTCAGTCCCTCTGCCTGATCCAGCAGGTATTTATGGCCATTATGAAAAGGATTAAACTCCGCAATAATACCTGTGATGGTCATAGTAATCTCCTACTTCTGCGCCACAAAAAACCAACGAGCGCTAGTTTCTGTTGGCTCCTTGTCCTCAAAGTCCGCATAGAGTTTGAAGGACTTGAAACCAGCCTGTTCCAGCAAAATATCATAGGTCAGAACCTCATAAGTCCGCTCCTCATGCACTTCATCGTGGCGACTAAAGGAACCGTCCGCCTCCTTGATAAAGAAAGTTAGCTCATGGACGATGGAGTGAGGTGCTGCATCCTCATAAGTATCCCAGAGCATGGCAAAATCTTCCGCATTTTCATGGTAGGAATAGCCTGGGAATACTTCATCTGTCTGGTAGGTCGAGTGCACGTCAAAGATGAAAACTCCCTCTTCATTCAGCGCATTGTACACGTCCTTAAAGACGTCCCCTAATTCCACCTCATCCTGCATATAGCAGATAGAGTCCGAATAACACGTGACAAAATCGTATTTCCCTGCCTTGGACAAATCCAGCATATTACCTTCCATAAAATCAATCTTTTGCTTGGCTGAAGCCGCTCTCTTTTCGGCAATTTTCAACATATCTGCGCTCAAGTCCAGTCCAGTCACATCAAAACCAGCCTGAGAGAAGCGCACTGATTGAATTCCTGTCCCACAAGCCAATTCCAAGAGTTTCTTTCTCTCCTTAGTTTTTGGCAAATGACGCAGAGAAAAATCAGTCCATTTGTCGTATAAACTGTCATCCATGACCGCATCATAGACCGCCGCAAAAGTTTCATAAGTTGCCATAATCATGATACCAAGAGCCTACATGGCAAACACCACTCGCCCTTTACCTTTCTATCAATTTTTCTAAAATAAGCAAAGAAACCCAGTTGACTACAACTGAGTTCATCTTCTAAGCAAGAGCTTCTGAAATATCTACTGAATTCGCCTCATGCCATAGCTTCTCTAGATTATAATGGGCACGCATTTCTTCTGAAAAGATATGCACGACAACAGCACCGAGGTCCAGTAAGACCCAGCCTCCAGCTGCATCGCCTTCGACATGGCTACCTTTAAAGCCTGCTTGAGCTACTTTTTCACGGATATTAGCTGCGATAGCGTCCAACTGACGGCTATTCATTGAGCTAGTGATGACAAAGTAGTCCGTCACACTAGTCAAATCTTGTACATCAAGTGCGAGGATATCCTCCGCACGTTTCTCATCAGCCGCTTTCACGACTAGTTCTAGTAATTCTTTTTCGTTCATTTAATCCTCTTTTTAGAAAATATGTTTGTAATCTAGGACATCTGCAAAGCGCTCCTCCCAAATGTCCTCATAAAATTCATTAATCGTTTCTGCCGGAATGTCATCCCCATCAAAGGTTGTGACAGCACCTTCTGGAACAATAAGCTGATAGCCATATTCAAAGGCAACCTTGACAGAGGTATCCACACAATATTCTGTCTGCATACCACATAAAACTAATTTTTCAATTCCCTGTTTATCCAAGTATTCTTTTAAGCCAGTTTCTTTGAAAATACTGTTATACTTCTTCTGAAAGACCTTTTCAGCAGGTTTTCGATTTAAAAGCGCAGATAACTGCCAATCTTCTGATGTTTGAGCTTCAGAGTTCTCAATATGTTGAACATAGATAATTTCAATATTCTTGCTTCTAGCCTGGTTTTGTAAATAAGAAATTTTTTCCAATAGACTTTTTGTCTGGAACCCAGTTTCTACTAAAACATTCTGAACATCAATGATTATAAAAGCCATCTTCATTTAGTTCTCTTTCAAATAGTGCACAAAGGCGTTATAGGTTTCAAGGGTTTGGGGATAGATGGAGAATCCCTGATGAGCTAGATACTCCACGGTACGAGCTGTTTCGTAGGCCACCGCCTTATTGAGCGATAGACTTGCAATCTCACGCGCCACATCTACTCCAGGAAAGGATCGATTGTGCTCGATATAGTCTGCTACATAGACAACCTTATCTAGGTCTGTCATCTGACCAGCACCGACTGTATGGACTTCAATGGCTCGCAGGATTTCTGAATCATGCAAATCCAAATCTTCCTGAATTTTGTAAATTCCGACCATACCATGCCAGACATTATTACCCCAGTTTTTGAGGTCGAAATCTAGCTGATAACGGTCAATCAAGTCTAGAAATTCCTGATCTGACAACTTTTTAGCATAGTCATGAAGAAGACCTGCTAGACTTGCTTTCTCAACATCTACACCAAAGCGCTGAGCTAACTCCATAGCGGCACGCTCCACACCTAGACAATGGGTTAGACGTTTCTCAGGTAGAAGCTCTGCCATTTTTTCCAACAAGGCCTCACGGGAGCAGTTGATATAGTCTTGATAGGACATCAGTAGAGCCCCTCCTTCTCGATGTAGTCTAGCACTGGCTGAGGTAGGAGAAAGTTGGGTTTCCGACCTTGGGCAATGAAGTCCCGCACCATGCTGGACGAGATATCCATGAGCGGTACGTCCACCCAGATAACTGGATAGGAAGTCCCTGCCTTGTAGCGTGGACGCTGAACCCCCACAAACTGAACCATGTCAACCAGTTCATCAATTCGGTACCACTTAGGCAGATAGTCAACCATGTCGGCACCGATGATAAAGTAATAATCCGTATCTGGATTCTTCTCTGTCAAAATCTTCATGGTGTCGTAAGTGTAGGAAATACCCTTGCGCTCCAACTCAATAGTTTCAATGACTAGGCCGTCAATCCCCTCAATTGCCAACTCAAGCATCTTGAGACGATGGTGTTCAGGGATGGTTTCCTTTTTATCAACGTGAGGAGGTTGGTATTCAGGCATGAGCAGAACTTGATCCAGTCCCAACTGTTGCCGTACTTGATCCGCAACAATAAGATGGGCATTGTGAACAGGGTTAAAATTCCCCCCTAAAATCCCAACTTGTTTGCGTTTTTTCTCCTTGATTTCTGGCTCCAACTCTACCTTGGTAAAGGGAGTCAATAGTTCGATTGTCATAGGCTAGTCCCCTTTATTTCTCTATAAAAACAGTTATTTGGAGTTTCGGTCTTAGATTTCTTTGACTTTCTTAGAAATCTTGCGATTTTCTTTCTTGCTGGATTGTTTAAACAAAATCAAGATGCGTCCTATTTTTTGGACTGTATCCACACCGATTTCTTCTTCCAAAATTTCAGCTACTTCGTGGATGTTTTCATCTGTGTTTTGTAAGAGAGTAACCTTGATTAATTCACGCGCATCAAGAGCTTGACGGACGCTGGTTTTGATTTGGTCGTTGAGTCCATTTTTCCCGATTTGGATGATAGGTTTGAGGATGTGTGCCTGGCTGTTGAGGAAGGCACGTTGTTTTGATGTTAATGACATAATTTTCTTCCTTGTTTTTTGATAGTTATTTTAGGTGGTGAGGGACGGTCGGAACTAATTTTCCAAAGATTTCATCTTTGAAAAATGGATTTCCTGACCTCACAATTGAGCCTTGGTCTCAATTGTGCCCCTTGCCAATCTACAGATTGGCAATCACACCACGGCAATAACTATCGCTATATGAGCTCACTTTGTTCGCTCAGCGATTTTGTTTTAAATAATTGCTTTTCGTATGACGACGGCGACGCCTTCTGGTGCCCAGACGGCGACTTTGGCAGTGCCTGTTACACGAATCCAACCTAGGCCTGAGATGACTAGGTCTGTCTTATCCTTGATTGTAAATACATGCTCAATCAGTTTTGGAAAATCTTCTTTTTCCTTACTGTTTGGAGGCGTGAGAAGGGTTCCGACGTGCTTGTCGTAAAATGCACTAGCGCCTTCAAGCTTAGTACGATGCAATTTGAGTTCATTGTCAAAGAAGGCTGTGAAACCTTGCTTTTCACCCGCAATGAAATCAAATCGTCCGAGACCACCTAGAAACAGAGTTTGTTCAGGATTTAGCTGATAGGTTTTAGGTTTGATTTCCTTTTTGGGGCTGACATACTTGAGGTTTTTGGCCGTCAAGTAGTGGGCCATCTGGTAACGATGGATAATCCCCGGTGTATCGTAGATATAAGATCCGTCGTCAAGCGGAATCTCGATTTTATCCAAGGTTGTCCCTGGGAAGCGTGACGTCGTGATGACATTCTGGTCACCCGTGATTTCTTGGATAATGGCATTGATTAAAGTTGATTTTCCAGCGTTGGTTACACCGACCACATAGACATCGCGGCCTTTACGGTAGTGTTCAATTTTGTCAATGACTTCCTTAATGGCATGTTTGTTTTGGGCTGAAGTTAGGACGACATCAACTGGACGAAGTCCTTCTTCGTGGGCACGTTCCATGAGCCACTGGCTAATCTTGCCCTGTTTAACTGACTTGGGCAGGATATCTTTTTTATTCCCGACCAAGAGGACATCATTGCCCGATACAAAGCGTGGCAAGCCTGGAATGACAGAGCCATTAAAGTCAAAGATGTCAATGACATTGACTACCAAGGCATCACTGTCTCCCACCTCGTGCAAAAGCTTGAGGAAATCATCGTCCGTCAACTGGACATCTGTGATTTCATTGTAATGACGGAGACGGAAACAACGTTGGCAATAGACTTCACCTATCTCCAAACCTTTTTCAAGTGCCGACTGGGGGGTAAAACCAAGACCAACCTTATCTGTCGTCTGAATGGTTGCTCCACAACCAATACAGAGAATTTCTTCCATAGTTAAATTCCTTTTTTATATGTAATCGGTCCGTACTTTTTAGTGATTTTTCGCATAACACGACGCTCGCGAGCTCGGTTAATCTGCGTTTTAATCGAGTCATGTTGGACCAAGGGCTTGACCAAGATTGAACGAATGCCTGCACGGTGGGCTGCTCGTATATCTGTCATGAGCTGGTCGCCAACCATGACCACTTCCTTTTTCTCATAGTGAAATTCCTTCATGGCACGGTCAATTCCAAATGTGAAGGGTTTCAGAGCCCAATAAACGTAGTCAATCCCAAATTTCTCAACTGCTCGTTGGACGCGTTTTTTGGTGTTATTTGACACTACGATAATGCGAATGCCCGCGTCCCGAAGGTCATGTAACCATTGCTTCATCTCTGGTGTCCCGTCAGGGTTGTTCCAAGCAATAAGGGTATTGTCCAAATCGACCAAAACAGCCTTGATTCCCTGCGCCTGCAGGCTTGGGACTGTCAGATCATAGACTGCTTCCACAGCAAAATCTGGCATGTAGTTTTCAATCGCCATTCTGGCTCCTTTTCTTAACTTTTTTTCGCAATTTTCCTTAGTAACAAGGATAAAACAATCCATAACCCTGCACTAGCTATACTGATGTAGAGCCAAGCATGGGGCTCATCTGTTAAAGGTAGGGGAACATTCATTCCGAAAAAGCCTGTCACGACTGCCAAAACAGCTAGCAAGACTGAAATGATAGTCAAGGTTGTCAAATTATCATTCAGATTATTGTTTAGAATATTGTTGTAAGAGGCTGAAAGTTGCTGTAAAATCTGAGAGATTAGGTCTGTCATGGATACCAGCTGATGAGCCTCAATCATAGCATCATCAAACTGCTCTCTCTCAATCTCATCAAAACTACGATACAAGGCATGACCTTGAATATGCTCCAACAAAATCCGATTTTGTTTAGCAGCCGCAGTAAGATAAACCATACCCGTCTCCAAGTCGGAAAGGGCAAAAAGATTTTTCTTAGTTGTTCGCTGACGCAAGAGACCATTGACCTCGTCCTTACTCTTATCCATCTGCTCGATGACAGGGTAGTAGGCATTGCTGATGATTTCCAGACTGGCAAAAAGAAACTTGTAGATCGAAAGCGTGTCATGACTCTCCAGATAACGGGTCATTTGTTCAATGACATAGGCGTTCTTGGTATTACTAATGGTAATCAGGCGACGATGCTCCACGATAAAGGTCATGGGAAAAGTCTCATAGTAGGCCTTGTCCTTTTTCACATCTAGGACATTATAGATAAAGGTAACCGTCCCACTTTCACGGTGGTAGTCCATGTGGGCACGCTCATTCCTATCCAGTGCGTACTCAATGGTTTCCTTGTCCAAGCCGTAGATTTCAGAAAGGTCTTCTAGTTTATTCAACTTTCCGAGGTCTAGGTCTATCCAGGTACAACCATTGCCCAACTGCTTTTCTAAAACCATCTTTTCTCCTTTATTAAACTCCCTCTATTGTACCACAAATTACTTAAAATAACAGGTCTAGTCCGTGCGTGAGAAATTGCTAACAACCGTGATATTTCGGTTCGGAACAAAGTGAAGAGCTTGCTCCTCGCTACGAAGCTGTGTCGTACGAATTCCCACACTGACAACCTTACCCGATACAGTAATGGGGCCATTGGTCAGAACAACCTCATCTCCCACATCCAGTTGACGTTCAAAAAGGATGAAAAAGCCATTGATGACATCAGACAGAAAACCTTGGGCTCCCATCCCAATCGCCACCCCAGCGATTCCAGCCCCAGCCAGCAAGCTAGATACAGGTAAGCCTAAAATCGATAAAATACAGTAGAGTAAAAAGAAATATGACGTATAATTAAACACATTTTCTAACAAACGTGAGATGGTTTTCTGGCGCCCGACATCATGATGAGACATTTTTAGAGAAGGTTTGGCAATTCTCTGCACCATGGTATGAAGCATTTTTTTAGCAATATAAAATACAATCAAAAGCAGTAAAAGAGAAATGATCTTGGTTAGAATATTTTCGATAATGGTTGTCACATCTAGCTTTTCAATATAAGCTTGAATAAATTTTTGCATATAAAACTCCTTTATTTCATTATACCATATTTTCATCAGTCTCATTATCCATAAATATTCAAAAAATAGACAGAAAATTCTTGATTTTGTCTATCGTTTATACTATAATCATAATCACTACACAGAAAGGAGATTATTATGAAAAGAATCATTCATGCTTGGAACAAGGCAAGCCTTGTCAAGCGTATCTTGATTGGTATGCTTTGTGGGGGAATTCTAGGACTGACCCTTCCTAATCTCTCAGAAATTGGGCTACTCGGGGATTTATTCGTTGGAGGTCTAAAAGCTGTTGCTCCTATCCTAGTCTTTGCTCTCGTTGCTAATGCCCTTTCCCAACATCAAAAGGGACAAGATAGCAATATGAAAACTGTTGTTTTCTTGTATATCCTAGGAACTTTTGCCGCTGCTCTTGTAGCTGTACTAGCAAGTTTCATCGTCCCTATTGAAATCACCCTAAATAGTGCTAATACCGATATTGCTCCACCAGATGGGATTGGACAGGTCCTCAGCAACCTCTTGCTCAAACCGGTTGACAATCCAGTCAACGCCCTGCTTACTGCTAACTATATTGGAATCTTATCTTGGGCAGTCATTTTTGGAATTGCTATGAGAGAGGCCAGCAAAAATAGTAAAGAATTACTAAAAACTATCGCTGACGTGACTTCTAAAATTGTCGAATGGATCATCAATCTGGCTCCATTTGGAATCCTTGGTCTTGTTTTTAAAACCATTTCTGACAAGGGAATCGGAAGCCTTGCCAACTACGGTATTTTATTGGTTCTATTAGTAACGACTATGCTTTTTGTTGCCCTTGTGGTCAACCCTTTGATTGCCTTCTTCTTTATGAGACGCAACCCTTACCCTCTAGTTTGGAACTGCCTCCGTGTCAGCGGTGTGACAGCCTTCTTCACTCGTAGTTCTGCGGCTAACATTCCTGTCAACATGAAACTCTGCCATGACCTTGGACTCAACCCAGATACCTATTCTGTTTCTATCCCACTTGGCTCTACTATCAACATGGCTGGAGCAGCGATTACCATTAACGTTTTGACCCTTGCTGCGGTAAATACTCTTGGAATCCCTGTTGACTTTGCCACAGCCTTTGTCCTCAGTGTGGTAGCAGCTATCTCAGCCTGCGGTGCTTCTGGTATTGCGGGAGGTTCCCTCCTTCTTATCCCAGTTGCTTGTAGCCTTTTCGGTATTTCTAACGATATTGCCATGCAAGTTGTTGGGGTTGGATTTGTGATTGGGGTCATCCAAGACTCATGTGAAACAGCCCTTAACTCTTCTACAGACGTCCTCTTTACTGCCGTTGCCGAATACACAGCAGCCCGTAAAAAATAACTCATAAAGGCAAGCCTGCTCAGGTCTTGTCTTTTACGCTTTTATTCTAACTTATTAGGAAACTCTTATGTCTATTAGCCAACGTACGACCAAGCTCATCTTAGCTACCTGTCTTGCCTGTTTTCTTGCTTATTTTCTCAATCTTTCCTCAGCAATTTCGGCTGGAATTATCGCTCTCTTGAGCCTATCTGATACGCGTAGAAGTACTTTAAAACTGGCTCGCAATCGCCTCTTTTCCATGCTCCTAGCTCTGGCTATCGGTGTTCTAGCTTTTCACTTGAGCGGATTTCATATCTGGAGCCTTGGTCTCTATCTTGCCTTCTATGTGCCTCTAGCTTACAAGATGGGCTGGGAAATTGGCATCACACCAAGCACTGTTTTGGTTAGCCATCTCTTGGTACAAGAGTCAACCTCTCCAGACCTTCTAGTCAATGAATTCTTTCTCTTTGCTATCGGTACAGGATTTGCTTTACTGGTCAATCTCTACATGCCTTCACGAGAAGAGGAAATTCATCACTACCACACATTGGTAGAAGAAAAGTTAAAAGACATCCTCCTACGCTTCAAATATTATTTATCCAGAGGGGATGGACGCAACCGAGCACAGCTGGTGGAAGAATTGGACACCCTTTTGGAAGAAGCCCTCAGACTGGTCTATTTGGATCACTCAGACCACCTCTTTCACCAGACTGATTACCATATTCACTACTTTGAGATGAGACAGCTACAAAGTCGTATCCTGCGAAATATGGCCCAGCAAATCAACACCTGTCACCTAGCTGCCAGTGAGAGCCTGATTTTGGCTCAACTCTTTTCAAAAATTGCAGGTCAACTGAGCCAGACCAATCCTGCTTCTGATTTGCTAGATGAAATCGAACGCTATCTGGAAGTCTTCCGAAACCGCAGTCTGCCCAAGACAAGAGAAGAATTTGAAACCCGCGCTACCCTTCTTCAACTCCTACGTGAAGCCAAAACCTTCATCCAAGTAAAAGTTGATTTTTACAAAAATATGGACAGTAAAAAAGAAAACCACTAAAAAACAGAACTTGCCAGCATTCTTGAAAAGTAGTATAATTATTGCATGCGCAATCATCTTGTGACGCAGAGACTGCCCGTTAATGGACTTTCTTCTATTTATGACTCTAAAAAGAAAGGAGACACTATGACCTATTTGGAAAAATGGTTTGACTTCAATCGGCGTCAGAAAGAAATTGAAAGTCTCCTGGAAGAGACCATTGCCCAACAGAGCGAGCAAAGTCTGACCTTGAAAGAGTTCTACCTGCTCTACTATCTGGACTTGGCCCAAGAAAAATCTCTACGCCAGATTGACCTGCCAGATAAGCTTCATCTGAGCCCGAGCGCAGTTTCTAGGATGGTGGCTCGCTTGGAAGCTAAAAATTGCGGTCTACTCAGTCGCATGTGCTGCCATCAAGATAGACGCTCTAGTTTTATCTGCCTGACAAGTGATGGGCAAAAAACACTGGCCTCTCTACAAAAGGCTGTCGAAGAAAGCTTGGAAACTGGTTTGGATTTCTTGATTTAAGATGATTTTAGAAAAAAGTTGCGTGCGCAATCATTTTTATTGACATTCTCTTTTACAAGGAGTAAAATAAAGTCAAGATTAAACAAAGGAGTTTTATATGATCGAAATTACTTATCTAGACGCCAGTAAGAACGAAAGAACTGTGACTTTCGAATCCTATGAAGACTTTGATCGTTCACAACAAGCTTGCCTTATCGGCGTCGCAGACTACTACCCTGTCCAAAAATTAACCTATAACGGTCATGATTTGGACTACCATGGAACTTATGGAGATATCTTCTTCTATCTCAAGAAACAAGATTTAAGCCAATATAACTAAAAAAAGGAGAAATACAATGGCAAAAACAATTACAGATGCAACATTCGAACAAGAAACAAAAGACGGTTTGGTCTTGGTAGACTTTTGGGCAACTTGGTGTGGTCCATGTCGTATGCAAGGTCCAATCTTGGACAAATTGTCTGAAGAACTTTCAGAAGATGTTTTGAAAATCGTTAAAATGGACGTTGATGAAAATCCAAACACAGCTCGTGCCTTTGGAATCATGTCTATCCCAACTCTTCTCTTCAAAAAAGACGGCCAAGTGGTGAAACAAGTTGCTGGTGTTCACACAGCAGACCAAATCAAGGCCATCGTTGCTGAATTGAGCTAATCAACTGAGAGACCAAGTACTTGCTTTGGTCTCTTTTTTCTTGCCCTTTGCCATTTTTCAAAAAATATGCTAGACTATAGGTAGAATATTACGATGTTTGGGACATGCCATCGCTAAAAAAAACCTCGATTTGGTATTTTTTAGCTCCCTCAAGGGAGCTTTTTGCGTGCTCTGAACATTCCCCATTTTGGAAGGAGTACTATGAAACGTCAATCAGCCTTGGTCGTCTTTAGTGGCGGTCAAGATTCTACAACCTGCCTCTTTTGGGCTAAAGAACACTATGAAACAGTCGAAGCTGTCACCTTTGCCTACGGTCAACGTCATCATCTCGAAATTCAAGTTGCCCAAGAAATCGCTGAGGAACAAGGAATTCGTCATCACATCTTAGATATGTCTCTGCTGGGACAAATCACTGAAAATGCCTTGACCTCCGATCTGGAAATCGAGCAAAAAGAGGGGGAGGTTCCCAATACCTTTGTTGATGGTCGCAACCACCTCTTTCTATCCTTTGCGGCAGTCCTTGCCAAGCAACGAGGCATTAAAGATATCGTGACAGGTGTCTGCGAGACAGACTTCTCAGGCTACCCCGATTGTCGAGATGTCTTTGTCAAATCCCTTAATGTTACCCTCAACCTTGCCATGGATTACGACTTCGTTATCCAAACACCTCTCATGTGGCTAGACAAGGCTGAAACTTGGGAGTTAGCTGACCAACTCGGTGCCTTTGACTATGTTCGTGAAAAGACCTTAACCTGCTACAACGGGATTATCGGACGTGGTTGTGGAGATTGCCCAGCCTGCCACCTACGTCAACATGGGTTAAATGTTTATCTCTCACAGAAAGGAGAAGCCTAATGTTTTTTGCACCCAAAGAAATCAAACAGGAAACCGGGGAGTCTCTGGTCTACAACCCTCACAGAACCTTGGTATCAAAAGAGTTTACCTTCGATGCTGCCCACCACCTCTTTCACTATGAGGGAAAATGCAAATCCCTTCATGGTCACACCTATCATCTGCAGATTACTGTCAGTGGATTTTTAGATGAACGTGGCATGACCTACGATTTTGGAGACATCAAAGCAATCTACAAGAACTACTTAGAGCCCCACTTGGATCATCGCTATCTCAATGAAACTCTTCCCTATATGAACACGACTGCTGAAAATATGGTTTACTGGATTTTCCAAACCATGGACCAAGAGTTGCCAGACGAACGTGGTCTCCGTTTGGAATACGTTCGCCTCTATGAGACTCCGACTGCCTTTGCGGAGTTTAGACGGGAGTGGTTAGATGACTAGGGAACGTGTCCTCAAACTACCAGTTCTGGAAATTTTCGGCCCAACCTTTCAAGGCGAAGGCCGTGCAATCGGGCAGAAAACCATGTTTGTCCGCACTGCTGGTTGCGACTATCACTGCGACTGGTGCGATTCTGCCTTTACTTGGGATGGCTCTGAAAAGCCAACTCGTATGACAGCTGACGAGGTCATTGCTGCCTTGGATAAATTGGGGAGCTATGACTATGTAACCCTATCTGGGGGAAATCCTGCTATCCTAGCAGCCAACATGGCTGAACTCGTCACCAAACTCAAGGAACGTGGTGTCACTCTGGCTGTTGAGACCCAAGGCTCCCGCTGGCAAAATTGGTTAAAAGACATCGACCAGGTCACCCTCAGTCCCAAACCTCCTTCATCCAAGATGGAAGTCAACTTTGAGACCTTGGACTTTATCGTTTCCCAACTGGATCCAGACAAGGTCACCTTTAAAATCCCTGTCTTTGATGATGCAGATTTGGCCTTTGCCCGAGGCATACAAGAGCGCTACCAACCAGATGTTCTCTTCTTATCAGCAGGAAATCCTGAGCCCAAGGCCACAGGCAATATTGTCCAAGACCAACTAGACCGACTCAAAGAACTTTGGGAACGCATCGCCGCTGATGATAGCTGGGGCAATGTCCGCGTCCTTCCTCAACTGCATACCCTCCTCTACGATAACCAACGTGGAGTTTAAGATTAGAAAGAAAAAATCATGTCACAACAAGAAGAAATGAAAAACCTAAGCCTACTGGGCAACAAAGAAACCAACTACATTTTCGAATATCAACCAGAAATCCTCGAATCCTTTGACAATCGTCATGTGGAAAATGACTATTTCATCAAATTTAACTGTCCTGAATTTACCTCACTTTGCCCAATCACTGCTCAGCCAGACTTTGCAACTATCTATATTTCCTACATTCCTGACAAGCTCTGTGTTGAGTCAAAATCCCTCAAACTCTACCTCTTTAGCTACCGAAACCACGGAGATTTCCACGAAAACTGTATCAACACCATCGGGAAAGACTTGGTCAACTTGCTAGACCCTCGCTATTTGGAGGTTTGGGGAAAATTCACTCCACGCGGTGGCATCTCAATTGACCCCTACTACAATTACGGTAAGCCAGGAACTAAGTATGAAGGCTTGGCAGAACAACGCCTCTTCCAACACGACCTTTATCCAGAGAAAATTGACAACCGCTAAACTCATACTCAATGAAAATCAAAAAGCAAACTAGGAAGCTAGCCGCAGG
>NZ_VMLT01000039.1:0-5743 GCF_013276815.1 Streptococcus sp. 1055
CTTTTTGAGATTTTTTACGAATAATACTCTTCGAAAATCTCTTCAAACCGCGTCAACGTCGCCTTGCCGTATATATGTTACTGACTTCGTCAGTTCTATCTGCAACCTCAAAACAGTGTTTTGAGCTGACTTCGTCAGTCTTATCTACAACCTCAAAGCAGTGCTTTGAGCAACCTGCGGCTAGTTTCCTAGTTTGCTCTTTGATTTTCATTGAGTATAAATAGATGGAAAAGAAAATCTTGTACAAGTTCCTGACAATTTCTTTCTTTTCGTGTATAATAGTGGAAAAGAGGTAAAACGAGGTATGGTTATGGAAGCAGTCCTTTACTCAACATTCCGAAATCATTTAAAGGACTACATGAAGAAGGTAAACGATGAATTTGAGCCTTTAACGGTGGTTAATAAAAATCCAGATGAGGACATTGTAGTTCTTTCAAAGAGCGAATGGGACAGTATTCAGGAAACTCTGAGAATCGTTCAAAATAAGGAACTATCTGACAAGGTCTTGCGAGGAATGGCTCAAGTCCGTGCTGGAAGCACTCAAGTCCATGTTATTGAGGAGTGAGGAATGCTGCTCAAGTTTACAGAAGATGCGTGGGCAGATTATTGCTACTGGCAAACTCAGGATAAGAAAACACTAAAAAGAATCAATAAACTAATTAAGGATATTCAAAGTGATTCATTTACAGGAATAGGAAAACCAGAACCACTCAAGTATGACTACCAAGGAGCCTGGTCACGGCGTATTGATGCAGAAAATCGCTTGATTTATATGATGGATGGAGATAGCATCGCTTTTTTGTCCTTCAAAGATCACTACTAAGTCTACTGAAAGGTGGGCTTTTTATTTTTTAAATTTTTATGAGTAAGTTTAAGATAAAGTTTTTTAGAAAATGACAGAATCCCTAATACAAAAGACAAAAACTCAGTAAAGAAATTTAGTATATAAACTTCGATTTTTTCCCTTGAATCCGCTTTATCACTTGTATTTTGTGGTATAATGAAGAGAATTGTTAATAATAAAAACAGGGGAAGTAAATGTCTAATTTTAAAGAAAAACTACCGATATTCCAGTCGAACGATGTTCAGATTTCAAATGTAGTCAATGCAGTTTGGTCGATTGCGAACACCTTACGTGGAGCTTATCGTTCGGATAAGTATCGAGTGATGTAATTAAAAATTGGATGAGAAGAAAAGATACAATTGAGTTTCTTGGTTTATGGAAAAGCTTAAACAACATGAATTTCAATTCGGTCGAATTCGACCGAATTAAATCGGAAGCTGGATATAATTCATTTACATTGTCTCCTAAGAAATGGGTAGAGAAAACTGGAGCAATCGGAATTATCTCAAAAGGTGGAAGATATGGTGGTGCATTTGCACATATAGATATTGCCTTTGAATTTGCTTCATGTATTTCTGCTGAATTTAAGATGTATGTAATTCAGGATTACAAAAGACTTAAGTCAGATTAAAATTCTAAGATATCATTAGGCTGGAATTTGAATAGAGAAATTTCTAAGATTAACTACAAAATTCATACAGATGCAATCAAAGAATATCTCTTAAAAGATCTTACCAACGAACAGTTGTCTTACAAGTATGTAAGTGAAGCAGATATGATCAATGTTGTTTTATTTAACAAAAGAGCTAAACAGTGGCGTGAAGAAAATAGGAACAATTAGTACAACACTTGTAGTAGTTGCGGGAGTAAGTGCGGGTGTGCTTGGAGGAAAATTTGACTTTAAATTTCCTAAAAAGATTTAATGGAGAATAATAAATATGAAGTTTAAAAATTATCTATTTGATTTATATCCTTATTTTCCCAAAGGTTTTTCATTATATAATAGAAAGGATCCTGATGTATGTAGTAAGGCGTTGTACGATGATTTATGTAAGATGTTTTTTGATGATGATTCAAAAGAAAAACTTAAAATAACATCTGTATGTAATAAATGCCAAAACTTTGGAAATGGAGATTTTTATACTTTATTTATTGATAAGGATAAGTATTTATTATCAAGTGATTATATAGGAGCCTCTATTTATTGGGCAAGAAAGGCAGGATTAAACGACAGAATAATTTTAGATCATTTGAGTATTTCAAGAACAATAGGTGGACACATTCTTTTCCCTAGAGGTGGTGGAAAATCAGAAACCGTTAATACAGCTAGAGGTGGAAAACCTAGAATCAAGAATGGAATTTATAAAGGATATTATGATCGTTTTGATTTAACACTATATGCTATAAAAGAATGGTTTGCGGGAAATAATAATTCAAAAATAGATTATGCTATAGAGAATTACCGTGAATGGTTTGAACTATTTTTTGATGATGATAATTGTAAAAATGGATTTGAGAAATTTGTCGAGTTTTTTAAGTTAGAAGGATTTATATATGAGCAAAATAAAATTATAGATTTAATTAAATCAGATTTAGAGAACAATCAGGTTGTCTTTTTAGATAAAGAAGATATTAGGATTGCTAGCACAGAAGAAGAATATATAAGATATATGAAACATCTTAATATCATTATTCTAGAAAGAACTAAAAAAATATTATTATAAATATTTCAGCACCAGTTAAATAAAATGTGCGTTTTCTTTATCAAAAAAATTAATAAAAGAGGTTACCAAGAGGGATAAATTTTAAGTGTAGGGGGAATTTATCCTTTTTGCTTTTGAGGTAGAAGAGAAATCTATTGAATTATCCTATGAATATGTAGATGATGGATATAGTGGTTCTAATTTTGAGCGACCAAATTTTAAGAATATGATTGATGACCTGAATAAAGGAAAGTTTTCTATCATTATGGTAAAAGATTTATCTCGTTTCGGCAGAGAGTATATCGAGTCAGGAAAGTACTTACAAAAGATATTTCTTGAAAAAGGTATTCGCTTTATATCTGTAAATGATAACTATGATAGTGATAATGCGGATGTTAGCGATATCCATTTAAGGTTTGTGAAAATCACTTTTTTATGGTAGAATGTAAAAGAATGTATGTCATTCGGAATAACAATAAAATGAGGTAAAAACATGGAAATCATGTCGCTTGCGATTGCTGTTTTTGCCGTCATCATTGGTTTAGTCATTGGATATGTCAGCATCTCAGCTAAGATGAAATCATCTCAGGAAGCTGCAGAGTTGATGCTTTTAAATGCTGAACAAGAAGCAACTAATTTACGTGGACAAGCTGAGCGTGAAGTGGATTTACTTGTTAATGAAGCCAAACGTGAAAGCAAGTCTCTTAAAAAAGAAGCACTATTGGAGGCCAAAGAAGAAGCCAGAAAATACCGTGAAGAAGTGGACGCTGAATTCAAATCAGAACGTCAAGAACTCAAACAAATCGAAAGTCGTTTGACAGAGAGAGCTACTAGCCTTGACCGTAAGGACGACAATTTGACGAGTAAAGAACAAACACTTGAACAAAAAGAACAAAGTATTTCTGATAGAGCGAAAAACCTTGATGCGCGTGAAGAGCAATTAGAGGAAGTCGAAAGACAAAAAGAAGCAGAACTAGAGCGTATTGGTGCTCTGTCTCAGGCAGAAGCACGAGATATTATCTTGGCACAGACAGAGGAAAACTTGACCAAGGAGATTGCCAGTCGTATTCGCGAAGCTGAGCAAGAGGTCAAGGAACGTTCTGACAAAATGGCCAAGGACATCCTGGTTCAAGCTATGCAACGTATCGCTGGTGAATATGTAGCGGAGTCAACAAACTCAACGGTTCATCTGCCAGACGATACTATGAAGGGACGCATTATTGGTCGTGAAGGTCGTAACATTCGTACCTTTGAAAGTTTGACAGGGGTCGATGTGATTATCGACGATACACCAGAAGTGGTGACCTTGTCAGGATTTGATCCGATTCGTCGTGAGATTGCCCGTATGACGATGGAAATGTTGCTCAAGGATGGTCGTATCCACCCAGCTCGTATCGAAGAGTTGGTTGAGAAAAACCGTCAAGAGATTGACAATAAGATCCGTGAATACGGTGAGGCTGCTGCCTATGAGATTGGCGCACCAAACCTTCATCCAGACTTGATGAAGATTATGGGTCGCTTGCAATTCCGGACTTCATATGGCCAAAATGTTTTGCGCCATTCGATTGAGGTTGCTAAGTTAGCTGGTATTATGGCCAGCGAGCTTGGTGAGAATGCGGCTCTTGCCCGTCGTGCTGGATTCCTTCACGACATCGGAAAAGCCATTGACCGCGAGGTTGAAGGTAGCCACGTTGAAATCGGTATGGAATTGGCACGTAAGTACAAGGAACATCCAGTTGTGGTCAATACGATTGCTAGTCACCACGGAGATGTTGAAGCTGAGAGCGTCATTGCAGTTATCGTTGCTGCAGCAGATGCCTTGAGCGCAGCTCGTCCAGGTGCTCGTAGTGAGTCTCTTGAAAGCTACATCAAGCGTCTCCATGATTTGGAAGAAATTGCGAACGGCTTTGAAGGGGTACAAAATAGCTTTGCCCTTCAAGCAGGACGTGAAATTCGTATCATGGTCAATCCAGGAAAAATCAAGGACGACAAAGTCACAATCTTAGCTCACAAAGTTCGTGAGAAAATTGAAAACAATCTCGATTACCCAGGAAATATCAAGATAACCGTGATTCGTGAGCTTCGTGCAGTAGATTATGCTAAATAATAAAAAACTGAGGTCAGTGAAATCTGACTTCAGTTTTTTTGAAGTACGACGGGCATGTGGTGCATCTGAGGTGTAATACTCTTCGAAAATCTCTTCAAACCACGTCAACGTCGCCTTGCCGTACTCAAGTACAGCCTGCGGCTAGTTTCCTAGTTTACTCTTTGATTTTCATTGAGTACAAGTCCTTGGTGGGCACCTGCTACCGGTGAACCCAATAGCGATTCCCAAGTCTGACTATCGTGAGGTAGCGGATTAAAACGGTCTGGGGATAGACCGTTTTAAGTTTGACGCTGGAAATAAGAATCGTCAGAGGAAGGGATAGCGAAATCGTGGCTCTACGAACAGGAAGGTGATAGTAAGGCGTATATAGCGGATAGGGGGGCGCGAAACCTTAAAGTCCAAAAAGGTAGTCGTAACCTATATGCGTAAATCACGAGAGTAATTGAATTCGAACTAAGATTTATCTTTTTCCACTGTAACCTTTTAACGTCCTCATGTCTAGTCTAAACGAGGAAAGATGTAGAACTTATCCCGTGAGGTCTGTCGCTAGAAAGAGAAAACGACAGATCGAAGTAATCCTACTTTACTTGTGTCTGTAAAACGAACGGTCTGATAGAACTGGACTCTGTCACGTATTGACTAGATGAAGGTTCACCAATATAAGATATCCCTCAGGCACCAAAACAAGAAAGGAATAGGCACATGTCAAAATTGCTAGATAAGATAGTATCACGCGAAAATATGCTGGAAGCCTACAATCAAGGAAAATCCAATAAAGGCTCAGCTGGGATTGATGGAATGACTATCGAAGAGATGGATAATTATCTCAGACAAAACTGGCGCCTGACTAAAGAACTGATAAAACAGAGGAAATACAAACCTCAATCAGTCCTGCGAGTTGAAATCCCCCAACCCAATGGAGGTGTCCTTCAGCTTGGGATTCCGACAGTGATGGATAGGATAATCCAACAAGCCATTGTCCAAGCTCTTAGAGTACTTAAATGACGGCTATGAGTGGATAGTGGATATAGACCTAGAGAAATTTTTCGATAGGGTTCCTCAAGATAGATTGATGTCCTTAGTACATAA
>NZ_VMLT01000004.1:0-6170 GCF_013276815.1 Streptococcus sp. 1055
GCCATTAAACTAGCTCGTTAGACCTACTACTATCACTTGAAACAGCTAGATAAACCAGATAAGGACCAAGAGCTTAAAGCTGAAATTCAATCCATCTTTATCGAACACAAGGGAAATTATGGTTATCGTCGGATTTATTTAGAACTAAGAAATCGTGGTTATCTAGTAAATCATAAAAGAGTTCAAGGCTTGATGAAAGTACTCAATTTACAAGCTAAAATGCGACAGAAACGAAAATATTCTTCTCATAAAGGAGACGTTGGTAAGAAAGCAGAGAATCTCATTCAACGTCAATTTGAAGGCTCTAAAACAATGGAAAAGTGCTACACAGATGTGACCGAATTTGCCATTCCAGCAAGTACTCAAAAGCTTTACTTATCACCAGTTTTAGATGGCTTTAATAGTGAAATTATCGCCTATAATCTTTCAACTTCACCCAACTTAGAACAAGTAAAAACAATGTTGGAACAGGCATTCACAGAGAAGCACTATGAGAATACGATTCTCCATAGTGACCAAGGCTGGCAATACCAACACGATTCTTATCATCGGTTCCTAGAGAGTAAGGGAACTCAAGCATCCATGTTACGCAAGGGAAACAGCCAAGACAACGGTATGATGGAATCTTTCTTTGGCATTTTAAAATCGGAAATGTTTTATGGCTATGAGAAAACATTTAAATCACTTAATCAATTGGAACAAGCCATTATAGACTATATTGATTATTACAACAACAAGAGAATTAAGGTAAAACTAAAAGGACTTAGTCCTGTGCAGTACAGAACTAAATCCTTTGGATAAATTAATTGTCTAACTTTTGGGGGTCAGTACAAAATGCACTCAATATTATGCGTTTTCTCATGAAAAATTCTCTTTTCATACTCATTTAAAAGGAAATTTATCGTTTTACGGACATGTATATTACAGATTTCTATAGGTCGTATATAGACAGGATATCATCGCTTGGAAGTTGTCCTTTTTGACACCAATCAGTAATTTAGTTCTCAGGAATTAATAGCAGTGCTTTTCGTACATAGTTTCATAACTACAGTATAGCATAGTATATCGCTTTATAGTTTTCACTATTGATGAACTGCTTGAGCTGCTGTGATAAGGGTTAACTTGTAAACATCATCTGCATTACATCCACGAGAAAGGTCGTTAACTGGCTTGTTCAAACCTTGCAAAACAGGACCTACTGCCGCAAAGCCACCAAGACGTTCAGCCATCTTGTATCCGATATTTCCTGCCTCGATACCTGGGAAGATGAAGACATTTGCTTGACCAGCTACCGTACTTCCAGGAGCTTTCAAAGCTGCAGTTTCAGGAACAAAGGCTGCATCAAATTGCAACTCACCATCGATTTCAAGGTCAGGGCGCAAGTCGTGAGCAATTTTAGTTGCTTCAACGACCTTATCAACGCTTTCACCAAAACCTGAACCTTTAGTAGAATAGCTTAGCATAGCAATTTTAGGCTCAATACCAAACATCTTAGCTGTGATTGCTGAGTTGATGGCAATTTCAGCCAAAGCTTCCGCGTCTGGATTGATGTTGATGGCACAGTCTCCAAACAGGTAACGTTCCGTACCACGAACCATGAGGAAGGCACCTGAAGTACGAGTCACATTTGGACGAGTTTTAATGATTTGTAGGGCTGGGCGAACTGTTGAAGCAGTTGAGTGAATCGCACCTGACACCATTCCATCAACCAAGCCCAAGTAAACCAACATAACACCAAAATAGTTGACATCTTCAACCAAAACCTTGCGTGCATCTTCTTCAGACATTTTGCCCTTACGACGCTCCACCAAGGCAGCAACCATTTCTTCAAATTGAGGATAATGTTGAGGGTCAATGACTTCATAACCATCCATGATCCCTTCAATTTCAAGATAAATTTTAATTTTTTCAGGATTTCCTAACAAAACAGGAATCACTTCTGTTTCTTTTACCAAACGTTTAGTCGCTTGAAGAATACGTGGCTCTTCCCCTTCAGGGAGAACGATACGAGCATTTTTACCAACAAGGTTGGCTTTGAGACTTTCAAAAACTTCCATGAGTTTTCTCCTTTAAGATAATAATTATACTCTGAAACAGTTTTTATAGAGTATTAGTTGATAACTGGGTAATAAGGTTGCTAAAATCATCCGGCAAGGGACTTTCTAACTGCAAGTCTTGCTTTAAAAATGGATGATAAAAAGATAGGAAATGGCAATGCAGAGCCTGACGTTGAATGCCGTCATCCAAGCTACCACCGTACAAATCATCGCCCAACAAAGGAAAACCAATATGAGAAAAGTGGACTCGAATTTGGTGGGTTCGACCAGTGTGCAGCCGAATGTCGACCAAGTGGATATTTCCATAAGAAGCTACAATCTTGTAGGAAGTATGGGCATATTTTCCACCTTTAGCCACCCGTCTGGTAATAATGGAGTCTTCATCACGCGCAATCGGGGCAATAATTTCCCCCTCTGACTCCAAGTGTCCATCACCTTTAACCAAAGCAAAGTAGCGTTTTTCAATGGACTTCTTCTGCAACTGCTTGTCCAATCGTGCATGGGCATAGCCGTGCTTGGCAAAGAGCATCGAGCCAGAAGTATCCCTATCAAGCCTGGTCACAATGTGAACTTGCTGATTTTCGTAATTTTGCTTGACGTAGTAACCCTTGATAAAATTGGCAATGGTATTGGAGTGGTTAACACTAGGAATAGAGGCAACTCCATAGGGTTTATTCAAGACTAGAAAGTGGTCATCCTCATAGAGAATATCCAGTGGGCGCTCGATAGCTTCCAGAGTTTCAAAGCCTTCCTCAGCGGGAATATCGATAGTAACGCGGTCCCCAAGATCCAATAGATAGGTTGCATTTTGTGGTTGGTCATTGACCAGAATAGCCCCACCTCGAAACTTAATCTTGGCCAGAAGCCCCTTAGAAACCTCGTGCTTTTTTAAGAAGGTCTTAACCTTGACATGCTCATCTGCGATAAATTCAAACCTCATTCGTCCACCTCGCCGATAAAGGCATCCTTAACACGGTTCCAGAAACTAGTATGGCTAGGAGTCGCGACAAAGTGAATCTTATGATGATCGATTTGATACTCAATACGCTCAATATTACGGAAAGAATAAACGCTATTGTCAACCGAAATGGTATGGTAATCATTTCTCGTTGGAATGAGTTCAATCTTATCCTTCTTAGGAACGATAATGGAAGAGCCCAGCGTTCGATAGACACGATTATTGAGGCTGGCAATTTCCGTTAATTGCAAAGCTTCAATGGTAGGGTGTAAAACAGCACCGCCAAGAGACTTGTTATAGGCAGTACTACCAGTCGGTGTCGAAACTGTTAGCCCGTCTCCACGAAAACGTTCAAAGGGAACACCATTGATGACAATATCTGCTACCATGGTTCGATCAGACCTGCGGATGCTGGCTTCGTTGAGGGCACGAAAAATCTTGACCTCTCCATTTCCAAGAAAAACCTTCACATTTAGAACAGGGTAAGAAACCCTTGCTCCGGTATCTAGCTGCAAATTGGTCATTAACTTATCCAACTCAAAATCACGATAATCGGTATAAAAGCCCAGATGTCCTGTATGAAGACCGATAAAGCGTACCTTATCAAGTTGGTCTTCGTACTTATGAAAGGCCGACAAGAGCATACCATCCCCGCCAATGGAAATGACAATATCCGGATTGGTATCATTGAGTATAAACTGATTTCTCTTCAAACGATCTCGCAATTCATACAAAACCCTTTGACTCTGCGGTTTTCTATTGGCTATCAGATCAATTCGTTTACCTGTATTCTTCATCTGTATCGTCACTGTTTCCTACACCGTCATTTAATTTTCTACTCAAGGGATCAAAAAGAGCCTGAGCTTCTTGGATATCATCACGAATTTTACCCATTTCTTCATCCAACTGATGGGCGATTCTAGCTGTAATTTCCAGTCGCTTCTTAATCTCCTCTGGGAAATCCCCTTGGTACTTGTAGTTGAGAGAATGTTCTATCGTTGCCCAGAAATTCATGGCCAAGGTACGTATTTGAATTTCTGCCAAAATAGTCTTGGCTCCATTGATGGTATCAACCATATATTCTACTACCAAATGATAGGAACGATAGCCTGATGCTTTTCTATGAGTAATGTAATCTCGCTCCTGTATGATTCGCATATCCTGACGCTTGTGCAAAATATCCACTACTTCCTTGACGTCATCTACAAACTGAACCATCACACGTAAGCCAGCAATATCCTGCAAATCATGTTCTAAGGTCGCATAAGTAATACCACGTCGAGCCATTTTTTCTTTGATGCTCTCAATTGGCTTGACTCGACCAGTCACAAACTCAATCGGAGAATGTTTATTTTGCTTACGATATTGCTTGCGAATACCACGTAGTTTAATCTTTAACTCACCAACAGCTTGAATGTAAGGATCTAGAAATTCTTCCCATTCTAAGGTCATATATTCTCCCTTGTTCTCATATTATCCGTCAAAAATATCTTTGATTTTTTCTCCAGATTCATATACAATAAATACAATGCTTATTATACCATAAGTGAAAAACGTTTACAAATAGTTATCATCACTTGTAAATAGTTGAGTTTTTACTTATTTTTCGTTAAAATCATTTACACTAATTTCCATCGTTTTTTTAAATCGTATTCATCTTCGTATTCATTTTTACAATCATCTTTGCCCGTATAGTTGAGAAGGTTTCAATTTACTTCTAATAGTTTACAAAAGGATCAGTGACTCATTTCACTGTTTTTTATTTTTAACAAAACACCGTTTTTGACAATAATACACCACGATTTCCTCTCCATATTCTTCATGTAAACGCTTTTTTGAACAATAGGATTGTGATTTTGCTTTCTAATCGTTCAAAATGTGTGTTTTTGAAAAATAAAAAAACCGCAAGCCTGAGCCTGCGGTGAAAAATTATTCTTTGTCTTTGTTTTTATTTTGATTATTCCCTGTAAACAAACCAATTAGCCCTAATGCAGTAGTTCCAGTTAAGACACTACCTGCAATTTGTTTATCTGTTGCTATTAAGTAAATTCCACCAATAATAACAACGAGGGCGATTAAAAAGCCAAATAACTGTCCCAATTTATGAGAAGCAATATTCCCTGATAAGTATTTATCTTCCATCTCTCTACGATGTTGGCTTTCTGCAATACCATTATCAATAATCTTTTGAGCAGCATCCGGATATAGCTCTTTATATCCTTTGAGAATATCTGGATGAGGTAGGTCACCTTGATAGATTTCCAACTTCTGTAAAACTACTTGACGCTGTTCATGTGGTAAGCGCTCGACTTCATCAACAATATTATTGACTTCAATCAAATCTTTATTCTCGGTATCCAAATTTCATTACCTCTTTCTGAATGCCCATCGTTGATTTCTTGTAATCACTTTTGACTTTCTTCCAGTCTGGGACTGTATCAGCTTTTACTTTCGAAATGTTCTGGTTAAAGCTAAAAACAGGCAATACAATTGCTGTCATACCAAGTAAAAAAGACTTAAAGTATTGAGGTTGTTTTGTATTTTTTAACATCCCAAATTCCTCCTACTCGCTCCATAATATTTTTTTGAATTAACTTGATTATGACATCTTTCTTTAAAAAAGTCAATGTTTCTTACTCTTTTTAACAAAAAATCCCCACAAGGACGAGTCCTGTGGGGTAGATAAACATTTTAGAAAAGTTTTCCTTTCCTTTTATTTTTTAAAATTATTTAGTCGTAATCAAGCCGTCTGGCTCTACTGTGAACTCTGGCTTGTCTGCCATTGTTCCGTCTGGTTTGAGGTAGTACCAGCCTGTTCCGTCCGCAGACTGGATAAAGGCGTTTGATACCATAGCACCTTCTTTACCGTCAAGGTAATACCAAGTATCTTTGTACTTGACCCATCCTGTCTTCATAGCGCCCTCTGTGTCAAAATAATACCACTTCTCAGCGATTTTCTTCCAGCCTGTAGCCATTTCGCCTGAGTTATCAAACCAGTACCAGTTGCCGTCTGTGTGCTTCTTCCAGCGGTCTGCAAGCATGTAGCCTGAGCCGTCGAAGTAATACCAGGTGCCGTTGACCTTCTCAAACTTGTCTTTTGGATAAGAGCCGTCTGAGTGTACATACCAATAGCCTGTATCGTTCTTCTTCCAACC
>NZ_VMLT01000040.1:0-16495 GCF_013276815.1 Streptococcus sp. 1055
TCAAACCACGTCAACGTCGCCTTACCGTACTCAAGTACAGCCTGCGGCTAGTTTCCTAGTTTGCTCTTTGATTTTCATTGAGTATGATTAACTCTCAAGTATTCAAAATCAGGATTTTCAACAGTTATTACAAGGAGGCGATTTACTACTTCAAAAACATCAATTATTCTATTTTTCATATTTTTTCAACCCATTATTAGAATGAACTTCTTGGTAAGCAAAATCAAGTTTAGATTTAATGTTTTCGTACAAATCTAAAATCTCTTTTGGAGTATCTTCTCGGAAGAAAAGTTTTCTTTTCCCTGAAATAACTTGATCACTAAGAATCCAATGACGAATTTGTTTTGTAAAAATCAAAATTTCCTGACTTGGTAGTTCCATCATTTCCATTGCTTATCACCTCTCTTTTCATTATAGTTCATACAATGACATTCAGCAATATTATTTCTCAAGTCAGCACTTCCACTTCTTTAGGCTCAACTATCCTATTTTGAGCTTTAAAGAAAATCAAATCTCTCATGCTGATACCTCTCCTCATTAAATTAAATAGTCAAAAAGATTCTATCTCACTCCCTGATTATTACAAAACCATTGAAATATCACAACTAATAGGCTAGAATGGATATAGTAGATGAGTCATTCTACTCAAATCCACGCTAGAAAGGACTGCTATGCCAGACAATCTCGCGCTTCGCATGCGCCCTAAAACCATCGACCAGGTCATCGGTCAGGAGCATCTGGTCGGACCTGGAAAAATCATCCGCCGCATGGTGGAAGCCAACCGCCTGTCCTCCATGATTCTATATGGCCCTCCGGGAATCGGCAAAACCAGTATTGCCTCTGCCATCGCTGGAACGACCAAGTATGCCTTTCGAACTTTCAATGCGACAGTTGATAGTAAAAAGCGACTGCAAGAAATTGCGGAAGAGGCTAAATTCTCTGGTGGTCTCGTCCTATTACTAGACGAGATTCATAGACTAGATAAAACCAAGCAGGACTTCCTCTTGCCTCTCTTGGAAAGCGGACTGGTCATCATGATTGGCGCTACGACTGAAAATCCTTTCTTCTCGGTCACTCCTGCCATCCGTAGCCGAGTTCAAATTTTTGAGTTAGAACCTCTGTCTAACCAAGACGTCAAAGAGGCCCTGCAGATAGCTCTAAGTAACCCTGAGCGTGGTTTTGATTTTCCAGTAGAACTAGATGAGGATGTGCTGGATTTCATCGCAACCTCTACAAACGGAGACCTGCGCTCTACCTTTAACTCGCTGGACCTGGCTATTCTCTCTACCCCTGAGAATGACGAGGGCATTCGCCATATCACCCTTGATATCATGGAAAATAGCCTGCAGCGGAGTTATATTACTATGGACAAAGATGGGGATGGACACTACGATGTCCTCTCATCCCTGCAAAAGTCTATCCGTGGCTCGGATGTGGATGCTAGTCTCCACTATGCTGCCCGCTTGATTGAGGCTGGTGATTTGCCAAGTCTCGCTCGACGCTTGACCGTTATCGCCTATGAAGATATCGGTTTGGCCAACCCTGAAGCCCAGATTCATACCGTGACTGCTCTGGATGCTGCACAAAGGATTGGATTCCCAGAAGCCCGCATTCTCATTGCCAATGTCGTGATTGATTTGGCCCTTTCTCCAAAATCCAACTCAGCCTATGTAGCTATGGATAAGGCACTTGCTGACCTCAAAACATCAGGGCACTTGCCTATTCCGCGACACCTGCGTGATGGGCACTACAGTGGAAGCAAGGAACTTGGCAATGCCCAAGACTATCTCTATCCACACAACTATCCTGGAAATTGGGTCAAGCAAGACTATCTGCCAGAAAAAATTCGTAATCATCACTATTTCCAAGCAGAAGATACTGGTAAATATGAACGGGCCTTGGCTCAAAGAAAGGAAGCTATCGACCGTTTGCGAAAAATCTGAAATCCTTTTCAAAAAATTGCACTTTCCTCTTGATTTTTTTTGAAAAAGTGGTATCATATAAGTATAGAAACGCTGTGGTGTACGACTTCACACTTAAGTGTTGACCGACTATTTTTTGTATTATTAGGGAAACAAAAGTCTTCTAACAGCATGTAGGCCGTCTCACACGGAAACAGCTTCAGTTAGAGCGAGTTGCCCACCTGCTTAATTGCGCGGGTTCAATACAAACCGTGAAGTTTCGGCACCAATACAGCTTTTTTCTTTGCCTCCTTAGCTCAGCTGGCAGAGCAGCGGACTCTTAATCCGTGGGTCACAGGTTCGATCCCTGTAGGGGGCATCTACATACAACAGGAAAAGCCTTGAGTAAAGGCTTTTTTGCTTAAATAAAATTTTTTTCAAATTCTTTAGAAAACTAGCTTAAATCATAATCCAACACCAATTTTACAAATACCATAAACTAAGCTTATATACCCAAAACACAAAAAGTTCTCTTTCCACTATTTTAGAAAGAGAACTTTTTCTTTAGGAGAAATAACTTAATTTTTAATCAATTCGTGATAGCTCAGCTGGCACCGTTAAGTAATAAGTTGCAGTCAAGCTTGCTTCACCTTGATTGACAAAAATCTCGATGGAATTTTTATCTAGAACAACTTCCAATTCTTTAGCTTCAATATCTACATACCGTCGACTAGTGTCCTGTTCTTCTTCACCTAGAATTTTTTGAATAAGATGGCTACGATCAATGTAAACTTGCTGCGCATTACTATCATAACCAAATTCAAGATAATCTATATCATTTCCTAAGTGGTAATGACAATCTTTATCTATTTGGATTTGATATTGGCCTTTTTTAACAGGGAATTGTCTTAGTTTGCCATCTTCCAATCTTAGAATTCTAGGTAAAGTCATGGCACATGCCCATTTGTGTTCTTGGTCATGGGTTGGAAGGGTACGCCCCCATGTCTGCATCCAAGCAATCAGGATACGACGATTTTGATCGTCCAACAATGTTTGAGGCGCATAGAAGTCTTGGCCATGATCAATTTCTTGAACTGATTCTGGGATAAAACATTTTTCTCCCCAATCTACCTTACCCGTGAACAAAAGCGATGAGTTGATGTTATGATATGAGTCTCCCTCACGCTGATAACGCATGGGTGACATAATAAGGCAATCTTTCCCATCTAACTCGAAGTAATCTGGGCATTCCCACATAAACCCTTGGTGTTCTACCCCTTTTAAAAAGATGGATTCGAACTGCCATTCTACTAGGTTATCGGACCCTAGTAGAACGATACAGCCCACATTATCCTTGTGTTTGGCAGCTACTACGGAGTAATAGCGTCCATCTTTTTCAAAGAGTTTTGGATCACGGAAATCAGCAGCAATCAACTCATCTGGCAAGTCTGTTCCTGTTGCAACTGGATTTTGTTCAATCTTTTCAAAATGAATCCCGTCATCTGAAAATGTCATATTTTGCACTTGGCGGACACCGGTTTTTTCTTCGATATGCCCAGTGTACATGAGCCAGAGGCGATCATCCTTGACAATGGCAGAGCCTGAGAAACAACCATTTCGGTCATAATCTTGGTCAGGAGCAAGTGCCACTGGCAAGTGCTCCCAAGTCACCAAGTCCTTACTTTTAGCATGTCCCCAGTGCATAGGTCCCCAAACACTATCATATGGATAGAATTGATAAAAGAGATGGTATTCTCCACGAAAATAGACAAATCCATTTGGATCATTGATCCAACCAATCTCAGCTGAAAAATGTTCTTCAGGCTTATATTGAGTATTAACGAGATGTTTATTTTCTGCTATAAAACGATTGGCTTTTTCTACTGTGTATTTCTTATCTCCCATAATCAACCTCTAGTTTTTGTTTGCTTGGTATTGGTCATAGTATCTTTGTTTAATAGCGAGGTAATCAGAAAGTCCGTATTTTTCAAGTTCTTTCTTGTAATCATCCCACTCAGTATCAATATTGCCATTTACAATCCATTCAGCACGTTTACGGTAGATATAGTCATTCATATCTGCTTCGATATGGGCAATTTTGTCCAAATCTTCCTGTGTCATAAAGACTCTTGGATAGTTATTGTCATTGCTCATGTAAGGAACATAATATTCTTTGATAAGATCCAAACGCCATTTGGCATCATCTGGCATGGTTGTCACTTTACCATAGTATGAATCTAGAATAGCTAGTGGTCCTCCTACTTCAGTCTTTTGACGAAGTTCTGCTGGTGCAGTTCCGTTTAGTGGTAAGTGTTTTAGACTATTTGACGCTTGATCCAATTCAAAGATGTTTTGTTGTTTGTCATCTCCATAAGTTCCCCAGTTATTTTGCACAGATTGGAGTGGAGCGTATTGTGCATCAATCCATTTAGCTGTCAATTCTAGGTTTTTGTTTACACTAGTAATAACCATCTTGTCACGTGCAAATCCCATACCGTTTGTACGAGCTACGTGTTTTTGACCACTTGGTCCAGCAAGTACTGGTAAAACATCATAACTTTCATTACTTCCAGTAACATTACTCTTATCCCATGTAAAGTAAACACCAAATTTCTGATCATGACCTTTAGCAATGTAACTATTCCAATCATGTTCGAAAGCTTCTTTATCAATCAAGCCTTTTTCTTGTAATTGACGGATAAATTTGACACCTTCTTTATAGTTATCATTATCTGCTGTGAAATCAACTTTGCCATCATTTCCTACTACTAAATGATCATCGTTATCCCCTATACCAAATGCAGCAAATAGGAATTTAAAATCTTCGTTTCCGTTACCACTAATAAATGAAAATGGAATTTCATCAGCCTCTCCATTTCCATTTGGATCCCCGTTTTTGAAAGCTTCTAGGACTTTAATCAAATCATCAGTAGTTTTTGGCATTTCAAGACCAAGTTTCTTAAGCCAATCTTTGTTAATCCAAGCCATATCGTTGACGCTGTGAATAGACTCTTTACCATCTCCAAGCTCTTCAATCCATGGGAATGAATAGATGTGTCCGTCAGGTGCTGTCATCAAGGCCTTGTATTCTGGTTTCTCATCCAAAATTTTCTTAAGATTTGGCATATATTTATCAATCAAGTCTTCAACTGGAATGATTACACCTTTCTTAGCCCAGTTCATCAAGTCCACATCTGAAGCTCCGTCGTTGTGGATAGCATCTGGTAGATCACCACTAGAAATATCCAAGTTACGTTTTTCTGCAAAGTCGGATTGGTAGTTGGTCCAGTCAATATGAACTCCTGTTTCCTTTTCCAAACGTTGCAAAATTAACTTTTCATTTGGGTCTTTGGGTGCTAACGGTGAACTGGCTGTCATAAACTTCAATGTTTTCTTTTCTTGAAGCGGGAATGTTACACCTTCCAACTTATAATCTGGACTTGAAGCTGTATTTTTTGAGCTACAGGCTGCAAGTACTGATAAACTAGCTGTCAACAAAACTGCTGATTTTGTGAATGTTTTGAATTTCATGAGAAAACTCCTTTTATTTTTTCTTTTTTTATCCTTTAAGTGAACCAGCCATAATTCCTTTATCAAAGTATTTTTGGAAGAATGGATACATAACAATCAATGGCAAGCTGGAAATGACAATAGTTGCGTATTTAATCAATTCAGCTAAACGTTTCATTTCATTCATAGCCGCTTGTGCTCCAATCATGTCTTGACCTGGTTGGCTCTGAATGAGAATTTTACGAAGTACAAGTTGCAATGGTTCCAAATTTGGATCCTTGATATAAATCATTGCATCAAAGTATGAGTTCCACTGGCCGACAAAAGCATAGAGGAAGAGAACAAACATAATTGGTTTTGCAAGAGGAAGCATGATTTTGAAGAAAATCTGTAAATCATTTGCACCATCAATGACGGCTGCTTCTACCAATTCTTCAGGCAATCCTTGGAAATAGGCCCTAGCAAGAATAATATTCCAAACATTGACAGCACCGGGAACGATGATAGCCCATGGAGTATTGAGCATTCCCAAATCTTTTACCAGCAAGTAAGTTGGGACTAAACCACCACCAAAGAACATGGTCACAATCAAGAAGTAGTTAATCCAACGGCGCCCTACCAAGTCTTTCTTAGAAAGAGGATAAGCTGTAAACACAGATAGCAAGACTGTTAAAGCCGCAAAGCCAAAAGAGTATAGTAGAGAATTGATAAAACCTCTTAGAATAGATTGGTCACTGAATACACGCTGGTAACCTTCTACCGTCCAATCGGCTGGATTAAAGCTAATCCCTCTACTAACCAGAACCTTAGGATCCATAAAGGATGCTACGACGATATAAAGTAAAGGAAGTAAGGTTATCAAAACGATAAAGACAATAATGATTTTATTTAAGAGTAAGATACGTCTATCAAATTTTGTATCCATAATCGAATTTTTCATACTTTCCTCCTTAAATTCCTTCACCATTATTCATGCGTTTAACGATTTGGTTAACCGCGACTAGCAATACTACGTTAATCACTGCATTAAATAAACCAACCGCTGTTGAGTAAGAATAGTCTCCTGATACAAGACCAACTTTATAGACATATGTAGAGATAATTTCAGAAGTTGGCAAGTTCAACGATGTCTGCATCAGGAATGCTTTTTCATATCCGACATTCATGATTCCACCTGCAGCTAAAACAAATTGGATAACCATAATAGGCTTAAGAGCTGGAATATCGATGTGCCAGATTCGTTGGAAGATATTGGCTCCATCCAGTCGTGCTGCTTCTACTAAGGCTGGATCTACATTTACCAATGTTGCCGTGTAGAGCGTTGAAGCCCAGCCCATTCCTTGCCAGATACCACTAAAGATGTATAAAGGTCTAAAGAAGTCTGGATTTGTCAAGAAGTCAGCCTTCATTCCAAACATAGAGAGAAAATTGTTAATTGGTCCTCCCACTGAAAAGAAAAGGAAAATCATACCAACGATAACAACGACTGAGATAAAGTTTGGTGCGTATAAAATGAGCTGAATTCGTTTTTTGACTTTTTCACTCAAGAGTTGATTGAGCATAATAGCAAGAATGATTGGTGGTAAAAAGCCAAGCAATAAACCATAGATACTTAATTTTAAAGTATTGGCTAACAAGATACCAAAGTTGGGAGAGGATATGAATTTTGTAAACTCAGAAAAACCAATCCAATCACTCCCTAAAATTCCTTTTAAGGGATTATAATCTTTAAATGCGATTAAAACCCCATACATAGGGATGTATTTAAATATAAAGGTTAAAACTAAACCAGGGACAGTCATCAATAACAAGAGTTTTTGTTTCTTGATTCTTTCCCAAAGAGAAACTTGCTTCGCTTTGCTATTCATAGCAACCTCCTTTTTTGAAACGTTTCATTTTTTGTTTTAAAAAGATAACGCTTGGCGCTGTCTATTTATTTTATTTTTGAAACGTTTCATTTTTGTTCTAAAAAATAAATCTTTTTTATCTGAATTCATTCTATCATTGATAGCGCTTTCTGTCAAGACTTATTTTCATTTTTTGTTGTTTTTCCTTCAACAAATTTTACTGGTAGGATTGTCTGCAAATTAACAGCCTTTCCTTCTATGATATCAAATAGGATTCGTACAGCTTCTCTAGCCATTTCCTCCAGGGGTTGCTCAATTGTTGAAAGTAGATAATCTCTATCTCCAGCCATTTTAATTCCATCGTATCCAATAATTTGGACATCATGAGGAATATGTTTGCCATTTTTTTCTAGTATATCAATAACATCTAAAGCTGTAAAGTCGTTAATTGTAAAAATTCCATCTATAGAAGGATTTTCTTCCAAGAAACTCTCTAGTTTCCCATAATAGTCAGTAACTGTCTCATCCAAATCAAAAATACTAAGAGGTATTTTATGCTCTTGGACATACTTTTCAAATGAAATTCTACGACGTTTGGTTTCATTAATGGTTGTATTATGTCCGCCCACAAAGGCTAAATGCTGACATCCTTTACTAATTAATTGTTTAGCTGCTTCTCTTCCACCTGCATCATTATCTGATGAAACACAAGGAATGGCAATATCTGAGTATGTGCGGTCAATACTAACAAAGGGAATTCCTGACGTCAAGTAATGTTCAATTGGACTATAGGTAATGGCAACCACTCCATCAACTTTATTATGACGCAACATCTCCAGATAGTCTTGCTCTCTATTTGTACCATTGATAGAACATAAGAGTAATTTGTTATTTCTCTTATAGACTTCATTTTCCACATGCATAGCAAATTCTGAAAAGAAGGGATGCCAGATACTTGGTACAATGATTGCAATCGTTTCTGTTCGATTTTTTTTCATTCCTCTAGCGTAGTAATCTGGAATGTAATTCAAGGTTTTAATTGCTTGTTCCACTTTTTTCAAAGTTATTTCTTTAATGCCTTTTTCTTTATTAATCACACGTGAAACTGTTCCAACACTAACTCCTGCTTCTAAAGCAACATCTTTCATGGTAATTGATTTTCTTTGTTCTACCATCTTATCACCTCCTTTCAATATATAGTATCATGCAAACGCTTTTTTAGCAACTATTTCTCAATCATTTTTGTCCAGACCCTTTTTCCCATCATGAATAAAATCACTCCAATTAGCTTTTGAAAATACTTCAATTTTCATGTGTAAACATCTACATAAAACAGGAAAAGACTTTGTCTGCTTCTATCTCCCCTTCTTCATAATATATTTTCGTATAGGTTCTTCAACCATTTGAACGATTTCAAATCCTTCTTTTTGGTAGAGGTTCTGAGCTCTTTGATTTGCCTCGTAGACATTTAGAGAGACACTATCTATGTCTCCATTTTCAAAGGCCAAACTAACAAATTTCCTTAAAGCCTGGCTACCTAAGCCCTGCCCCTGTTTCTGGGGATTGATAAAAAATCTTCCAATATGAAGATTACTATCTTCTAGTCTGATTTTCTGGATTAGCCCGACAAACTCGTGTCCATCAAAGATTGAAAAGATTCCTTCCAACTCTTGCAAAACTTGAATTGTCAATGGAAAAGGAATCCTTGGTCCCATCCATTGTTCTTGAAATGATTTGCCTAGGGAGTTGGACCATTGGCATACGAGCTGAGCGTTTTCTGTGCTCACCTTTTCTTCAAAACGAATTGTCATCTTTTCCTCACCATCTTATCTATGTTTCTCCATTATACTACTTCTCCTATTTTTTACGAATAGATAAGTATGATTGATTTTTATTTTTTTCTTGTCGGGAGCATTCTCGCTTCCTTTCTTGGTTTGGTCATTGACCGTTTTCCAGAGCAATCTATTATCCAACCTGCTAGTCACTGCGATTCCTGTCAGACTCGCTTGCGTCCCTTAGATTTGATTCCGATTCTCTCGCAGGTCTTCAATCGCTTTCGCTGTCGCTACTGCAAGGCTCGCTATCCTGTCTGGTATGCCCTCTTTGAACTAGGTTTAGGACTCCTATTTCTGACTTGGTCTTGGGAATTACTTTCCTTGGGCCAAGTCGTCCTCATAACTGCTGGTTTGACCTTAGGCATCTACGACTTTCGCCATCAGGAATATCCCTTACTAGTTTGGATGATTTTCCACATAATCCTAATGGTCTGCTCTGGCTGGAATCTGGTCATGATTTTCTTCCTTGTTCTTGGAATTTTGGCTCATTTTATCGATATTCGCATGGGCGCAGGGGATTTTCTCTTTTTGGCTTCTTGCGCTCTCGTCTTTAGTGCGACAGAATTACTCATCTTGATTCAGTTTGCTTCTGCGGCGGGGATTCTAGCTTTTCTCCTGCAAAAGAAAAAGGAAAGACTTCCTTTTGTGCCTTTCCTCTTACTTGCTGCTTGTGTGATTATTTTTGGTAAGCTACTGCTTGTTTGATAAAGTCCTGAATCGGCTCTCCTTGGTGGAGGGCTTTTACAATTTTCGAACCGACAATAACACCATCCGATACCGCATTGAAGCGTTCTACATCAGCTTGACTAGATACGCCAAATCCTGTCAAGACTGGGATATCGGCCACTTGATGAAGTTGTGCCAAGTGCTTGTCCAAATCTGCGCGGTAATTGCCTGATTTCCCTGTCACCCCATTGATGGCAACCGCATAGACGAATCCTTCTGCCCCATCAATCAACTCTTTCTGACGCTCAAGCCCTGTCGTCAAACTAACTAGAGGAATCAAGGCGATGTCTGTATCTGCCAAAAATGGTTCTACAAAGTTGGCATGCTCATGAGGCAGGTCTGGGATAATCAAGCCCTTCACAGCTGTATCAGCCAGATCTTTGACAAAATTCTCCACACCGTACTGAAAGAGGGGGTTGAAGTAGGTCATGATGACCAGTGGAACCTCTGTTTCAATTGTTTTCAAGGTTTCAACCAAAGCCTGGGTAGAGGTCCCGTGGGCTAAACTGCGCAGGCCAGCTTCTTCGATAACAGGTCCATCTGCAACAGGATCTGAAAAGGGAATGCCCACTTCAATTGCAGAGACACCTAAATCTTCTAAAAAGTGAATTGTTTCCCCAAGTCCATCCAAACCTTTCTCATGGTCTCCAGCCATGATATAGGGAACGAAAATTCCTTTTCCAGCTGCTTTTATAGCGTTTAATTTTTCTGTTAGTGTCTTAGGCATGAGCTTCTCCCTTCTTTGCTGCATCTGCTTCCAAGCGGTCCTTGACTTGAACCACATCCTTGTCCCCACGACCTGATAGACAGACAATCATAGACTTGTCTGGTCCAAGTTCTTTGGCCAATTTCACCGCAAAGGCGATAGCATGACTCGATTCCAAGGCTGGGATAATCCCTTCCACACGAGACAAGAGTTGGAATCCTTCCAAGGCTTCTTCGTCTGTTACAGGGACATAGCTGGCACGTTTAATATCGTGGTAGTGAGAATGCTCTGGACCGATACCAGGATAGTCCAAACCTGCTGAGATAGAGAAGGCTTCAAGAATTTGACCATGGGCATCTTGGAGCACATCCATGAGGGAACCGTGAAGGACACCTGGACGACCCTTGGTCAAGGTAGCTGCGTGGTGCTCTGTATCCACACCAAGTCCAGCCGCTTCAGCTCCATACATAGCTACAGACTCATCTTCTACAAAGGGATGGAAGAGCCCAATAGCATTAGATCCACCACCAACACAGGCTACTAGGGCATCGGGCAGATTTTGACCTGTCATATCGCGATACTGTTGTTTAGCTTCGCGACCGATGACACTTTGGAAGTCACGAACGATTTCTGGAAATGGATGAGGCCCCAAGGCAGAACCAAGGATATAGTGGGTATCGTCGATATTAGCCACCCATGAACGAAGGGCTGCATTGACCGCATCCTTGAGCACGCGCGAACCATCTGTTACAGCCTCGACCTTGGCTCCCAAAAGCTCCATGCGGAAGACATTGAGGGCTTGGCGTTTGACATCTTCCTCACCCATGTAGATGGTACATTCCATGTTAAAGAGGGCCGCAGCAGTTGCAGTTGCCACACCGTGCTGACCAGCACCCGTTTCTGCGATAATTTTCTTTTTACCCATGCGTTTGGCAAGCCAAACTTGTCCTAAGGCATTGTTAATCTTGTGGGCTCCTGTATGGTTAAGGTCTTCCCGTTTGAGATAAATCTTGGCTCCGCCGATATGCTGGGTCAAGTTTTTTGCGTAATAAAGAGGAGTTTCACGTCCTACGTACTGGCGCAAAAGCTGGTTTAATTCCTCTTGGAAACTTGGGTCTGCCTGACTTTCACGGTAGGCCTTCTCCAACTCCAAAACTGCTGTCATCAATATTTCTGGGACAAAACGTCCGCCGAATTTTCCGTAAAATCCATCTTTATTTGGTTCCTGATATGCCATGCTTTACCCTCTCTATAAATCTTCTAATCTTTTCATGATCTTTTTGTCCATCTGTCTCCACTCCGCTTGATACATCTACTGCATAGGGAGTAAAGTGTTGAATTGCTTTTACTACATTGTCTTCATTAAGCCCACCTGCGATAAAGAAAGACTGAGTTAATCCAGTCGTATCCAGTTGAGCCCAGTCAAAGGTCTGGCCACTTCCTGCCACAGGGGCATCAAAGAGTAGATAATCTGCCTGAGAATTGGGGACATGCCCATTTCCATCTACCTGCACAGCCTGAATACTGGCACAAGGCAAATTCTCAAATAAATCATCTGCCACCTGACCGTGAACTTGAACCAAGTCCAAGCCAACTTTGTCAATCGCTTCTAGCAGTTCTGCCCGACTTGGTGAAACAAATACACCAACCTTTTTCACATCCGCAGGAATAAGCTTTGCCAGCACAGCTGCCTCTTCTAAAGTCACCTGTCTTTTACTAGGTGCAAAGACAAAACCGATATAATCGGCTCCTGCTGAAACGGCTGTTTCCACCGCTTCTTTGGTCGATAGTCCACAAATTTTAACCTTTGTCAATCTGCAACTCCTTGGTTCTCTGGGCTACATCTTCTGCCTGCATGAGAGCTGTCCCTACTAAAATTCCGTTAAAGTATGGCGCTAGTCGTTCCGCATCCTGCCCTGTGAAAATAGCAGATTCAGAAATGTAATAACGTCCTTCCTTAAAGTGTTGGGACAAGTCTACACTGGTCTGCAAGTCGACTTCAAAGGTAGTCAAATTGCGATTATTGACCCCGATAATCTGGGCACCAAGTCTGTGAGCCACTTCTAGTTCAGCTAGATTGTGGGTTTCCACTAAGACTTCCAGACCAAGTTCCGTCGCGTAGTCATAAAGTTCCTTAAGACGTTCTTCTGACAAGGCTGCCACAATGAGCAAGATGACTGTCGCACCTGCATTGCGAGCGCGGATGATTTGCTTTTCATCGATGATAAAGTCCTTGTTGAGCGTCGGAATGTTTACCTGACTGGAAATCTCCCTTAGATAATCCAAATGACCTTTAAAGAAAACCTCATCTGTCAAAACAGAAATCATCACTGCACCATTTGCTTCATAAGTCTGGGCCTGTTGCACAATATCCACATCGAGATTGATATCTCCCAAACTAGGGCTAGCTTTCTTGACCTCAGCGATTACCTGCAAGCGGTCCTGATGATTCGTCAAAAATTCTGCCAAGCGATAGGTCTGGCGCAGAGGCTGGATTTGCTCCAGCTTCATCTGCTCCACCTCACGCGCCTTCTGCTCTAAGATTCGTGCTAAAAATTCCTGACTCATTTTTGGTACTCCTGTAACAGTCTGAGTTTTTCAAGGGCCTTGCCTCTAGCAATCACTTGACGGGCCAAGGCAACTCCTTCCTTGATGCTATCAATCTTACCATTAGCATAGAAACCAAGACCAGCATTCAAGACTGTCGTTTCCAAGAATGGACTTGCTTCGTTTTTCAGAACGCTGAGCAAAATTTCTGCATTTTCCTGAGCATTCCCACCACGAATATCTTCCATAGCATAGCCTTCCATTCCCAAATCCTCTGGAGTAAAGCTTGACAAGCTGATTTCGCCATTTTCAAGAAGTGCAATCTTGGTTGTTCCGTTCAAGCCAGCTTCATCCAACCCTTCTGGTCCAGCAACCACGATGGCACGTTTGCGACCCATATTTTTCAAAACCTGAGCTGTACTTTCTAGGAGTTCTGGACGACTAATTCCAAGAAGCTGTGTTTCTAAAGCCATTGGATGAATCAGTGGACCAGTCAAATTCATAATCGTTGGAATTCCCAATTCCAAACGAGCTGGCATGATGTATTTCATAGCTGGGTGCATATTTTTAGCGAAGAGAAAGACGATTCCAGTTTTATCAAAGACCTTACCTAGTTCAGCTGGTTTGAGGTCAAGATTGATTCCCAAGGCTTCGAGGACATCTGCGGAGCCAGATTTAGAAGAAATCGAGCGGTTACCATGCTTGGCCATGTGAATACCGCCACCAGCCAAGACAAAGGCTGCAGTTGTGGAAATATTAAAACTGAAAGACTTGTCCCCACCTGTACCACAGTTGTCCATGGCATCATGAATCTCAGTTGGAATATGCTGGGCATGTCCTCTCATGACTTGGGCAATGGCTGTGCGTTCTTCAGGTGTTTCCCCCTTCATCTTAAGAGCTAAGAGGAGAGAAGCAATCTGCGCTTCAGTTACACGCCCAGTTACGATACGCTCAATGACATCCATCATTTCCACACCTGATAAATTTTCAAATTTTGCTAGTTTTTCAATAATCTCTTTCATCCTAGTTTCCTCACTTTACAACCTTCTCGATAAAATTCCGAATAGAAGACAAGCCGTCTGGCGTTCCAATGCTCTCTGGATGGTACTGGAAGCCATAAATCGGTAGGTTTTTATGTTGAATCCCCATGATGGCTTGGTCATCAGTCGAACGAGCTGTCACTTCAAAGTCTTCTGGCATTTCCTCAATCAAAATACTGTGATAACGCATGACCGCACGGCCATCCTCAATACCTTGATACAAAACAGATGGCGCTTCAAAGCTGATATGGCTCTGTTTCCCATGCATGACTTTTGGAGCCAAACCTAACTTACCACCAAAGACTTCTGCAATGGCTTGGTGGCCCAAACAAATCCCAAGAATCGGCTTCTTGCCAGCAAAATCACGAATCATGTCTTCCATCTTTCCAGCATCAACTGGCCAACCAGGACCAGGAGAAAAGACCAGACCATCTGCTTTTTCAGCTTCTTCATACAGCTTGGAATCATCATTTCTCAAAACCTGAACTTCTGCAAAATTCCCAATGTATTGGGCCAAGTTATAGGTAAAAGAATCATAGTTGTCAATCAATAAAATCATGGTCTTAGTTCTCCAATTCTAGTCATAGATTTAGCCTTGTTAATGGTTTCTTGGTATTCGTTTTGGGCAATGGAGTCGTAGACAATCCCTGCCCCAGCCTGAACATAGGCTGTTTGATTTTTGAGAATCATCGTTCGGATGGCAATGGCCAAATCCATATCACCCGTCGCAGACAAGTAGCCGATTGCTCCTGCATATACGCCCCGTTTTTCCGTTTCCAGTTCATAGATGCGTCTCATAGCTCGAATTTTTGGTGCTCCAGAAACTGTTCCAGCAGGAAGTGTTGCTTTCAAAGCATCCATAGCAGTGAGTTCTGGAAGCAAACGCCCCTTGACCACACTGGTCAAATGCATGACATAACGGAAAAGCTCCACTTCCATATACTTGGTGACTTGGACACTATCCGTCTCAGAGATGCGGCCAATATCATTTCGTCCCAGGTCTACTAACATTCGATGCTCTGCTGTTTCCTTCTCATCCGAAAGCAGGTCTGTCGCCAAAGCCTTGTCTTCTTCATCCGTAGCTCCTCTTGGTCGTGTCCCTGCAATCGGATTGGTTGTTACGATGCCATTTTTGACAGAAACCAAACTTTCTGGACTGGCACCGATGATTTGATAATCCCCAAAATCATAGAAATAAAGATAATTAGAAGGATTAGTCACGCGGAGATTTCTGTAGAAGTCAAATGGATTTCCAGTCACTTCTGCTGAGAAACGCTGGCTGAGTACGCATTGGAACATATCTCCGTTACGAATCAAGTCACGAGCAATTTCCACCATTTCCTCAAACTTCTGAGGAGCAATATGGGGTTTGAAGTCTAACGGAGATAAATCCAAGTCTTCAAATTCATTTGGAGCAGGAATGCGTAATTCCTCAAGCACTTGGTTCAAGGATTTTTCCAAGGCCTCTTGACTACGCTCACTATAAAGAGCATCCTCGATGACATGGATTTTTTCCTTCTTGTGGTCAAAGACCATGTAACTCTCATAGATGAAGAAATGCATATCTGGCGTTCCAATTGTATCTTCAGGAATTTGACCAATTTCTTCATAAAGCGAAATCATATCGTAGCCAACAAATCCAATGGCTCCCCCACCAAAAGGGAGATCTGAATGGTGTTGGCTCTTATGAGTCACTTCATAAAGGAAATCCAAGGGATCCCGATCAATCACCTGCCCATTTTGATAAAGAACTCCATTTTCAAACTTAATCTCAAAAACTGGATTATAGGCTAGAATAGAAAAACGAGCTGTTTCTTTGTCTCTCGGAATACTTTCTAGAATAACCTTGTGTTGCCCCTTTAGGCGCATATAAGCCAAGATTGGTGATAAGACATCTCCATGAATGATTCGTTCCATTGTAATTTCCCTTTCAGTTCTAATTCTAGTTCGTAGCGACTGTATGAAAAATCCCCACGCAAAATAACTTGCGTGAGGACGAAATTCGCGGTGCCACCTCAATTATAGGATTTCTCCTATCTCTCATTCCTGTCTCAGATATCTCCTGTAACAGGCTGTGCGATAAAGGGCACTCCCTTGAGAATGATGTTTTCTTCTCTCGTTTCAGATGAACCCAACTTTACAGCTTTCTCTGCTTGTTTTCAGCAACCACAAGCTCTCTGTGAGAGAAAAGACTGTAATTTTTCCATCTATTATTTTTTAGCTTCTAGTAATCTGCAATCGCAGCTAGGTCCTTGCCTCCACGACCAGAGACATTGATGAAGAGATGTTCATCTCGGTACACCTTTATACTCTTCGAAAATCTCTTCAAACCGCGTCAACTTCACCTTGCCGTAGGTATGGTTACTGACTTCGTCAGTTCTAT
>NZ_VMLT01000041.1:0-9403 GCF_013276815.1 Streptococcus sp. 1055
GTGTTTTGAGCAACCTGCGCCTAGCTTTCTAGTTTGCTCTTTGATTTTTATTGAGTATAAGCAGGCAAATCACTTTTGAAGATGAAAAGAAGCAAGCCGAGATTGGCTTGCTTTTTAAGTTTATTTTTTACCTGACTTGTCCATATTCCAGAAGTCTGTCACAGCTCCGCGTGAAGCAGATGATACGATGTGAGCGTATTTACCGAGGACACCACGACTGTAAAGTGGTGGCAAGGTTGTTTCTGCCTTGCGTTTTTCAAGTTCTTCTTCGGATACTGCCATGGAAATTTCTTTGGTATCTTGGTCAACCGTAACGATATCGCCTGTACGGAGGTAGGCAATCGGTCCACCATCCTGAGCTTCAGGAGCGATATGTCCAACAACCAGACCATAAGTACCACCAGAGAAACGTCCATCCGTCAAGAGGGCAACCTTGTCTCCTTGACCTTTACCAACAATCATTGATGAAAGTGAGAGCATCTCAGGCATACCAGGACCACCCTTAGGTCCAACGAAACGAACAACGACTACATCGCCATCAACGATTTCATCTGTCAGAACGGCCTGAATAGCATCTTCTTCTGAGTCAAAGACCTTAGCTGGACCAACGTGACGACGGACCTTAACACCTGATACCTTGGCAACCGCACCGTCAGGAGCAAGGTTCCCGTTCAAGATGATAAGCGGACCGTCTGCACGTTTTGGATTTTCAAGTGGCATGATAACTTTTTGACCTGGTGTGAGGTCTGCAAAGTCAGCTAAGTTCTCAGCGACTGTCTTACCAGTACATGTGATACGGTCCCCGTGAAGGAAACCATTCGCCAACAAGTACTTCATAACCGCAGGCACACCACCGACTTCGTAGAGATCTTGGAAGACATACTGACCAGATGGTTTCAAGTCAGCCAAGTGAGGCACACGTTCTTGAATCGTATTGAAGTCCTCAAGTGACAAGTCAACATTTGCGGCATGGGCAATGGCAAGCAAGTGAAGAGTGGCATTTGTAGAACCACCGAGAGCCATCGTTACAGTGATGGCATCTTCAAAGGCTTCACGAGTCAAGATATCTGATGGTTTGAGACCAAGTTCCAACATCTTAACAACAGCACGTCCTGCTGCTTCGATGTCTTCTTTCTTGTCAGCAGATTCAGCTGGGTGAGATGAAGAACCTGGCAAACTCATACCCAAGACTTCGATAGCTGTCGCCATGGTATTAGCTGTATACATACCACCACAACCACCAGGGCCAGGGCAGGCATTACATTCAAGACGTTTCACGTCCTCAGCTGTCATATCACCGTGATTCCATTTTCCGATACCTTCAAAGACAGAAACCAAGTCGATATCTTTACCATCAAGATTTCCAGGTGCAATAGTACCACCATAGGCGAAAATAGCTGGAATATCCATATTGGCAATAGCAATCATAGAACCAGGCATGTTCTTGTCACAGCCACCGATAGCGACGAAGGCATCCACATTGTGACCACCCATAGCCGCCTCGATTGAGTCCGCAATGATATCACGAGATGTCAAAGAAAAACGCATCCCAGGCGTTCCCATAGCAATCCCGTCCGCTACAGTGATAGTCCCAAACTGCACAGGCCAAGCACCTGCCGATTTGACACCTTCTTTGGCTAATTTCCCAAAATCATGCAAGTGGATGTTACATGGTGTATTTTCCGCCCAAGTCGAAATCACGCCCACAATCGGTGTCTCAAAGTCCTTGTCTGTCATACCAGTCGCACGAAGCATGGCACGGTTTGGTGATTTTACCATACTGTCATAAATGCTACTGCGGTGACGTTTATCTAATTCAGTCATTTGTTCCCTCCCATTTCAGTTTTTACTATTATAGCACATTTTAAAAGCAATGAACAGAAGAAAATCCTTGAATTTTCAGAAAATTCTATATACATATGAAATATTTAAAACTAAAAACAACAAAGCGGATTAGTGCACTTTCTGATGACCAGAATATGCTTTTTAATCCGCTTTCTTTAAATAACGTACTGTAATTGTTACAAAAATTCTTTCAGAACAGTGTATTTAACATCTATCTTGCATTATAAATTTCTAGAACCTTCTCTTTTATATTCGATTCACTCAAACCATATTCATTAAGAAGATAATCCATTTTCCCTACTTGACCGAATCTTTCTTGAACACCCATCCGATGAATTTTTGTCATTCCATCATCAGAGAATAATTCACATAAAGCACTGCCAATTCCACCTATCTGATTGTGGTTTTCTACAGTAAATATAGTTTTTCCACTTAACATTGTTTTTATCTGTTCTGGTATCGGTTTGATTCTAAATAAATCTATCACACCTACTGAATAACCTAATTTAGACAGTTCATCTGCAACTCGAATACTTGGAGCAACCATTATACCAGAAGCAACGATTACAAGATCTTCACCATGCCTTAACTCAATGTAGCCTTTAGAAAAATCTTCTCCACCTTGATACACAGGAACTGGAGCTTTTCTAATTGTTCGAATATATTTTAGTCCTTTTAAGTCTAATGTCTGGTTCAATATTTCACGAAATTGGATATCATCAGTTGCTTCAAAAATGATCGATTTAGGAATTAAACGTAACAATCCAATTTCTTCAAATGGCATATGTGTCCCACCATTCATTTCTGCAGTTACTCCTGCATCTGATCCAATCACAGTGGCATCCAATTGTGCGTATCCAAGAGAAATAAATAATTGATCAAATACTCTTCGTGAAGCAAAAGGACCAAATGTATGAAGATAAGGTCTAAACCCCTGAATAGACAAGCCTGCTGCAAGGCCGACCATTTCTGCTTCCATAATCCCAACATTCACATAACGGTCTCCAAAGTCCTTTTCAAGATTATTAGTAGCCATCGAACTTGACAAATCGGCTTCTAAGACTACTATATCAGAATAACTTTGATTAGCCTCTAAAAGGAAGTCTCTATATACATGCCGTAATTCTTTCGTACTTCTCATCATTCTGTTTCCTCCAATTCCTGACTTAATCTTTCTACAACTGAAGTTAACATTTGTTTCTCCTCTACAGTAGGGCGAAGATGATGATTGGATTTCATTTCTTCCAGCTCTTGAACCCCTTGACCTTTAATAGTATCTAATACAATACACTTAGGCGATGAATCATTTGACTGTTTTAATCGGACAATCCCTTCATAAATTTCTCTAATATCTGAACCATTGACCCTAATGGATTCAAATCCAAATGCTGAGAATTTTTCTACGAAATCACCTGGATTACAAATATCCTTTGTAAAACCATCTAATTGTTTTTTGTTATCATCAACAAATACAATTAAGTTGGATAACTGTTGATGAGAAGCAAACTGTATAGCCTCCCAACATTGTCCCTCATTTAACTCACCATCTCCAACAATAGCATAAGTATAAAAGGGACTCTTTCTTATTCTCTGACCATATGCAAGTCCAGTTGCAACACTAATTCCTTGTCCTAAAGAGCCCGTTGTCATATCTATGCCTGGCGTTAGATTTCTATCAGGATGAGACGGTAATTTAGTTCCATTTGTATTTAAAGAATATAAGAATTCTTTGTCAAAGAAACTATTCAAATAGAGTGTACTGTATAGAGCTGGTCCTCCGTGACCTTTTGATAATATGAAATAATCTCTATCTCGTGCTGCAAATATTTCTGGAGTCATTGGCATTATTTCACCATAAAGCACTGCTAGAACTTCTACGATAGACAGACTTCCTCCGTAATGTCCGAATCCAAGATGATTCAATGTTCTAAGAGTATTTAATCGGATGTTAGTCGCAAATTTTCTTAACTCATCTTCTCTATTTTCACTTAAAATCATCCCTTACTCCTCCTTTGCAGATGGCTTTTTAATAAAGGATACTCCAAACATAACTGCTAGAATAAGAACAAGACCAATCACAATGCCTGCTTGTGAACCAAATTGATTTAACATTCCTAAAATAATTCCTGATAGACCAAAATCTGCATCTGAGAAAGTTGATCCTTGGAAACCAAGTCCTCCCAAAACTGGCATTAAAAAGACTGGAAGAAAACTGATTAAAATACCTTGTAAAAATGCTCCAATAGTGGCTCCACGAACACCACCAGATGCATTCCCAATGACACCTGCAGTCGCTCCACAGAAGAAATGAGGCACAACGCCTGGTAAGATAACAACCGTTCCTGAAGCAATCATAATTGCCATACTTACTAAACCACCAATAAAACTAGAGATAAATCCAATTAGAACTGCATTGGGTGCATAAGTATAAACAATCGGACAATCCAAAGCAGGTTTTGAATTAGGTACAAGACGCTCTGAAATACCTTTAAAGGCTGGAACAATTTCACCCAAAATAAGGCGAACACCTGCTAAAATAACAAATACCCCTGCTGCAAATTGACCTGCTAATTGTAAAGCATAAACTAGACCACTTGTACCACTACTGATTTCTTTTTCTATATATTCTGACCCTGCAAAGATAGCTACAATAATGTAAATAACTGCCATGGATAAAGTAATACTAACAGTGCTATCACGTAAAAAAGCTAAACTCTTTGGAAATTTAATGTCCTCTGTTGATTTTGATTTGTCACCGATAAGGCTACCAGTAAAACCACTCAACCAATATCCCAAAGAACTGAAATGACCTAAAGCCACCTTGTCATTTCCAGTTAATTGAACCATATATTTTTGCACAAATGCTGGGGAAATACTCATAATAATACCGAGTGCTAATCCTCCTAGTAAGATAAGAGGCAAGCTAGTAAAGCCAGCAACTGATAAAATGACCGCAATCATACATGCCATATATAGAGTGTGGTGCCCTGTTAAAAAAATATATTTAAATCGAGTAAAACGAGCGATTAAGATATTGAACACCATGCCTGCAAACATAATCATTGCAGTAGCTGAGCCATATGTTGTTAAAGCTACAGCTACAATTGCTTCATTATTCGGCACAACGCCAGATAAATGAAAAGCATGCTCAAACATGGTACCAAATGGATTCAAAGAATTTTGTACAATTCCTGCACCACCAGATACAACTAAGAAACCAACAAAGGTCTTAATTCCACCTTTAATAATATCAGGTAATTTCTTCTTCTGAAGAACTAATCCTAAAATTGCAATTAAAGCTACTAAAATAGCTGGTGTACTAACAATATCCAATATGAACTTCATCATGACGCTAGCCTCCTATATAAGTCCTTTTTCTTCACAAATTTTAGTAATTAATTCTCGTAGTTCATCCATATCAATAATACTATTTAAGATACGAACATCTCCAAGATGACTAGCTGAATCAGCTAGATCACGACCAACAATCCAAATATCAGCTACATTTGGATCTGCTCCACCTAAATCATAATGTTCAACTTCTACATCCGAAACATTCAAATCACTCAATACAGATTCAATATTCATCTGTACCATAAAACTTGAACCTAATCCTGAACCACAAGCTGTACCAATTTTTAACATTATCTAATCCTCCTGTTTAATTATCATTTTAATGTCATCATAGTTTTTTGATGATATTAAAGTTTGAACATGATTTTTATCTCTTAAAATTGTTGTTAAATGTGACAAAGCCTTTAAATGACTCTCATTATCAATGGCTGCAATACAAATCAACAATCTTACCTCTTGTTCTGGATTATCCAATAAATAAATCGGTTCTTCCAAAACTAACATTGACATTCCTATTTCATTCACACCTTCATCTGGCCGAGCGTGAGGAATTGCTACTCCCTTCCCTAAATTAATAAAAGGTCCAAACTCTTCTACTTTTTGAATCATTGCCTCAGGGTAGTTCTCAGTTATCTTATCTTGATCCAAAAGCGGTTTAGCTGCTAAACGAATCGCCTCCTTCCATCCTAATTTTTGCGAACTAACCTGATAGGTTTCTTTGGTAATAAGTTGTTCTAGCACTGGTACAATTTCCTTTCTATCATTTTTTTGATAAAGATAATTCTTTAACGCCAATCTTAATTCCAATTCTTGTGTAATAATTCCATATCTTTTGACAATATTCAGGATTTGTTCAATCTCAAAATCTCCATACTCTAAATTCGGAAAATCTTTTAACACTAGTTCTACTAGTTGTATTGCTTGCTCTTCAGTCATCATAACCGAAACTAGATAATTTGGCTTTTCTGTCTCCACCTTTATGGTAGAAAAAACCATATCATAGTCACTACTAGCTTTCACCTGTAAATCATCAATCTTTGAGGTTCCTATAAACTCAATTTGAGGAAATAATGCTAATAGATTCTCTTTTAACATCAATGAAGAACTAACACCATTAGGACAAATGATTGCTGCTTTATACCATTTTTGAGGCAAAGTATCTGCTTTCTTTAAATAACCTCCGAAATGGATAACAAAATATGCTGTTTCACTATCAGGTATGGGATTGTCAATAGCGTCCATCAAGGGCATCAAAGAATCTTTGACTAATTCAAATAAATCAGGATAATGTTCTTTAACATGCAATACATATTCATTTGAACTAGGTAGGCCGAACTTTAGTCTATAGTAAGCCGGTATAAGGTGGCGGCGAAGATTTTCTCTCAATCCTTCCCTTTGTTTAAAATGTAACAAAGAAATATCTTCCATTCTACTTATAATAGCCTCTGTTAATTGATTAAAGTAAACCGGAGCAACATCTACTTCACCTTCAAAGCAACTTGATAATAAAACTGTGATATAGCGATAATCATCCTCAGAAAACACCGTATCTATAATTCCCAAATCAACCACTGTATCCAATAAAATAGTGGTTATATCTTGAATAACAGGAGATACTAATGTCTCTGAAAGACATACTCTTTCAACATCCCTTTGATACCTACACAGAATGAATACTAAACCGAAAAGGCAAACTTTTAATTGATTAACAATAGGTACTAGCTGTAGCTTCTCATAATAATCTTTAACTACCTGATTTATCAAATCATAAGTTAATGAATACCCCCAACTGGATAAAACATAATCCAAACCCCAAATCCCTATGGAGGATTCCAGCAACTCACTAACCATTTGAAAAGCTAAGCGGTGCTTATTCCACTCTGAACCGTGTAAAGTATAACCTTTTGCTCTACTGTACCCTAGCTCCAAATCATTATCTAACATAATCTTTCTTAATGATTGAATATCAGATAAGGTTGTATTCTTACTTACTTTCAAAAAGTCTTGGTAATGATTATTCGATATAAAATCTAATCGGCAAAAAGTGTAAAGATAGATTAAAGCTAAGCGAGTCGACTTTGGTAAAACCAATTCATCCGACTTAATAATATCTGTCAAAGACTGCTTCGTACGATTTGATAAACTATAGCGACCTTGTTTTTTATCCAGCACTATCCCTTTATTAGCTAGATAAGGCACTAAATAATCTATTCCTTCTTTGACTTCCTTTATAGGTAAGCTCACCTTAACAGATAATTCATATAATGATAGCTCACAATGATCCATCAAAGTCATCAAAATAACTAGTGCTCTATAATCAAACATTTCTCTTCCTTTCTAACTACAATTATAGTGTAAAAATTATAAGAATAAAAGAGTATTTGAGCACAATATAATCTCACCTTTTAAAAGAAATTATTGGGCTGAAAGTTTTTAGTGATTATTTTCAACTTTCTATTGACTTTTAAAAACAAAGTGATATCATTTAGATATCAAATAATGGGAATGGTTGAAACGACACTGGAACGGCTCAATGAAGGGGAATTGGTAGAGATTGACGAAGAACGAAAAGCTGCCATGGTTTCAAATCTCCTTGTCGTTCTTTGTGGCAATCATGATGCACAACCAATTGTCAACACGGGAAGTCTTTACTAAAGATGGTTGAAGCTAAAAAAAAGCAGATCCCCCTTCGACTCTCAACAAAGTTATACGCTGCACTCACATCATGGGCAGAAGATGACTTTCGTTCAGTCAATGGGCAAATCGAATATCTCCTCACAGAATGTGTCAAACAACGGAAGAAAGACGGAAAATACGTATCAGAAACCATTGACGAACCATTTGAAATTGATATTTAACACCTTCTCCTGTCTGCTAGGTCTGACAGGAGAATTTTTTCATCTTTTTTTGTCAAGTAACTTTACTTTACAAAAAAAATGTGTTATCCTAGTATGGTTGATGAAAATCAGTAGATTGAATCGAATATAAATACCTAAAGGAGAAATCAAAATGGCAGTACCTGCACGTCGCACTTCAAAAGCGAAGAAAAACAAACGTCGTACACACTACAAAGTAACAGCTCCATCTGTAAACTTTGACGAAACTACTGGAGATTACTCACGTTCTCACCGTGTATCACTTAAAGGATACTACAAAGGACGTAAAATCGCTAAAGCTGCATCAGCTGAATAATAGAAGGGAGATACCATGCGCGTAAATATTACACTTGAACACAAAGAATCTGGTGAACGCTTGTACCTTACTTCTAAAAACAAACGTAACACTCCAGACCGTCTTCAATTGAAGAAATACTCACCAAAACTTCGCAAACACGTTGTGTTTACAGAAGTGAAGTAAGCATTCAATACGAATCAATACAGAAGAAAAACGCTGATTCAAGCGTTTTTTCTTTTTGTTAATTTCAGTACATTGCAATGAGAATCATTCGAATGACTACATTATTGATAATATTTGTTAAGCCATCAAAAGTAATTAACATTTCATAACGAGTAATCCTATTTAAACTCGTCTCACTATCTATTTTTTCTTATCTCTGTGTTATAATGAAATAAAACAAACATTTATATTCCGTTTTTAGCATCTCATTAAAATTGTTCAACATTAATCCTTTCAATCTATACTTAATGAAGATACACACTTTTAATCAAACTTAAACTCTAAAAATATTTACATTACTATTTTAAAAAATATCATAAAATCAAAGATTTAAATTGACAATCCAGTTTACTTTTTTACTTGATTTTCATATACTTGTCAATATACCTTAGAAATATAATTCAAGTACAGGTTATAGTCACTCACTACATTGGCTTTCTATAATAAAAATATTGAGAAAAAATTTTAATAGGAATTATAAACATGAATAATACATTTAAAAACATACCTAAACCCTATTTACCAGAAAAACTTCCATTTGACTATACTTCAATATATACAGATCCACAAATAATTAGATTAGTTTCTAAAGCAGGTATAGCTATTGGAACCTATGAAGGATTTTTATCATCTATTATCAATCCAATGCTACTAATTTCACCATTGCTCAGCCAAGAAGCCGTCCTTTCCTCAAAACTTGAAGGTACTCATGCAACTCTAGAAGACCTACTAAATTACGAAGCAGGTAATAAGGTTGATATAGAACGTGATGAACTACATGAAATTATTATACTGGACTAAAATCAAA
>NZ_VMLT01000042.1:0-57137 GCF_013276815.1 Streptococcus sp. 1055
ATACTCTTCGAAAATCAAATTCAAACCACGTCAGCGTCGCCTTACCGTACTCAAGTACAGCCTGCGGCTAGCTTCCTAGTTTGCTCTTTGATTTTCATTGAGTATTATTCTGCCAAGGCACCCATTGGATCCCATGGTGCAAGCACAATTGGTTCTGCTTCATAGGCAGCTTGTTCTTCTGCTGTCAGCAATTCCTTACGGACAACGATTTGGTAAGTGTATTCGTCCATCCAAGCGTCTGAGGCAACAAAGTAACCATCTGTACCGACCTTGTCTCCCCATGAGTTTTCAACCTTCCACTTGGTTGATTTACCATTTTCGTCCAAGTCAACACCTGTCAAGACCATGGCGTGGGTCATCAAGCTTTCGCTATAGTCCAAACGTCCAGCCTTGTCTTGAGTAAGTTTAATGTCCATGCTTGATTCAAAGTCATAAACATCTGTCGCAAGGATTCCAGCTTTGCGGTTGCTGAGCTGGCCAACATCAGAACCAAACCAAACAGTCTCACCTGCTTGCATTTGGGCAATCGCCAATTCTTTCAAGCGCTCCATTGGAACGTTGATGTAACGAACCGCACGGCTACCAACGACATTTCCCAACATCTCAACTGTGTAAGATTTACCGTATGGTTTATCAGCAGTTGGAGCATTGATAACAGAAACGTAGTCTTCTAAAGGAAGATTGACATATTTCTTGTAAAATTCCTGTGGAGTAATACCTTTTTCGCTTTGGTAGTTATTATCCTTATCACGATAAGCAAAGTCAAATTTACGTGGTGGTAGTCCTAGTGACATGGCAAGGAAGTTAAAGATCTCTTGCAAGAGGTCTTCTTTCTTAGCTTGAACAGTCGCTTGGTCTGCGCCAGAAGCTAGTAAGTCACGCAAGATTTGAGCATCTTGGCGCAGCAATTTGTTAAGGATTGCATTTAGCTCACGGCTGCTACTAGATGAAACAGACTCAGGATAAACTGACTTAGGCACGACACCGTATTTTTCAAAGAGGGAAACGACCATATCCCATTGACCACCATCTTGTTGTGGTATTTGGAGTAAGAAGCTAACCTTACGGCTCGTCAATTCTTGGTCTGCAGTCGCAATGACTTGCTCCAAGAACCAGTTTGATTTCTCATACTTGTCCCAGAAGAAAGTGTGGGCTTGTGACAACTCAAAGTTCTCCAATTTGTATTGCGAGATGAGTTTGTGGCGAAAAGTGTTGAGAGCCGCAAACATCCAGCAACGACCAGACGCTTTCTGGTTAGTGACCTTGTCCTTGGTTAAATCCAATGAGAAAACAGGTGTGTTGTCTACATGGCTTTGGCGACGTTCCAGAGCTGCAAAAATTCCGTTGTGGCTAGCAGCATTTTCAATCGCTTGGTATTTTACATTTGCTTCATAGTTGGCAAATAGTTTATCAGTAAATGATTCTTGAATCGCGTTCATAGATTCCTCCTTTTATTCTACAGTCTATTATAACTCTTTTCACAAAGGAAGCAACTAAAAAACATAAAAGGCAAGGACATTCTTCCTCACCTTTTTCAAATATAAATCAAATTAAGCAATACTAGCAAGGAGAATTTCTAATTCTTCCTTGGTCAAGCGACGCCATTCCCCTCGTTCCAGGTTCTCATCTAATACTAAAGTTCCCATAGTCAATCGTTGCAAGTCCACCACTTCCTTGCCACAGTAGCCCACCATACGCTTGACCTGATGAAACTTTCCTTCTGCAATAGTCACACGGATTTGGCTCTGATTCTTTTCTGCATCTGTGGAAAGAATCTCCAGTCTAGCGGGTTGACAAGTAAAGTCTTTGAGAGGAATACCCTCAGCAAATATCTCCACATCTTCTTGTGTCATAATTCCCTTGACCTGAGCCAGATAGGTCTTATCCACATGACGCTTGGGTGAAAGAAGAGCATGGGCAAGCTGACCGTCATTGGTCAGGAGCAGGAGTCCATGCGTATCGATATCCAAGCGCCCTACTGGGAAAACTTCCTTGCTCCGAGCAATATCATCCAACAAGTCCAGAACGGTTCTGTGCTTGGGATCCTCAGTCGCTGAGATAACTCCTTGGGGCTTGTTCATCATATAGTAGACAAACTCTTCATACTCCAACACTTGCCCATCAAAGCGAATCTCATCTCTTTCTTCATCAATCTGCAATTTAGCTGATTTTTCTTTTTTACCATTTACCGTCACGCGCCCAGCCTTGAGCAAGTTTTTGACCTCAGTCCGACTTCCCACAGCGCAGGCAACTAAAAATTTATCTAATCTCATAGAACTATTATATCATACTCAAAAGGAGGCTGGTACAATGACCAACCTCCTTTTCGTTTCATACTCTTCAAAAATCTCTTCAAACCGCGTCAAGGTCGCCTTGCCGTATATATNNCAACCTCAAAGCAGTGCTTTGAGCAGCCCGCGGCTAGTTTCCTAATTTGCTCTTTGATTTTCATTGAGTATCAGATTTAAGAAATTAACTTCCTCGTCTCCAGAAAATCGCTAAGACAATCATGGAACCTAGTACTGCCGGAATGATGGCAGTTCCTGCTATTATCGGTCCCCAAGTCCCAAAAAGCAAATGCCCTATAAAGGCACCAATCCAACCGAGAAACATTTTTCCAAAACATCCCATGCGTTCTCCACGATTGGTCAGAGTACCTGCTAAAAATCCCACTAGGAGACCAACGAACATACTTCCTAACATATTATCTCCTTAATTTGCCCAATCTCCGTTACGGAAGAGTGGTACACGTGTCCCATCCTCACGGATACCATCGATATCCATTTGACTAGACCCAATCATAAAGTCCACGTGAACATCTGAACGGTTAAGCCCCGCAGCTTCAAGCTCCTCTTCGCTCATCTCCGCTCCACCAACAACGCTAGTTGCGTAGGCTGCACCAATAGCCAAGTGATTTGACGCATTTTCATCGAAAAGGGTGTTAAAGAAGGTAATACCTGACTGAGAAATTGGGCTTGGATCTGGCACCAAGGCACATTCACCTAAGGCACGCGCACCCGCATTTTCAAAGACAAGATCTTTCATGACCTGATCACCCTTCTCAGCAGTAATATCAACGATTTGTCCATCCTTAAAGGTCACCTTAATACCTTCAATGATATTTCCGCTATAGCTAAGCGGTTTTGTAGAAGTGACATAACCATCTGCACGACGGAAGTCAGGCGCTGTGAAGACTTCCTCTGTCGGCATATTTGGCAAGAATCCTTCGCCCTGTGCATTGATAGCACCAGCTGATTCCCAAACGTGGTTCTTCGGCAAACCAAGGGTCAAATCAGTCCCTGGCGCTGTGTAGTGAAGGGCTGAAAATTGTTCTTTATTAAGCATATCTGCCTTGCTCTTGAGGATAGCTGCATGCTCTTCCCAAGCCTTAACAGGGTCTGCTTCGTAGACTCGGCAAGTTTTGAAGATTTGGTCCCAAAGGAGATCGACTGCTTCTTCGTCGCTCGCAGCATTTGGAAAGACTTTCTTAGCCCACTCAAGTCCAGCAGCGGCTGCTACAGTCCAGCTAACCTTGTTAGATTGCGTTGCGATACGCATTGGCTTCATAGCAAGTCCCATAGCTTTGGCAGAAGCTGAGAGCTTGTCAGCGTCCACTCCATTCAAGGCACCTGGGTCAGAAGAACGAACTCCAAGACGGCTAGCCTTGTTCTCCAAAAGATAGTTCATCTCAGCAATCTTGTATTCTGGCACATTGTCCAGACGCTCCATCGGCGCATGGAGGAATTTCTCACGGTTAATGACATCATCTGTCCACTGAACGATAACCTCATGCGCACCCAAAGCGTAAGCTTCTTTGACAATTAAGTGAGCCAACTCACGTTGCTCCACATCGATAGAGAGAGCCAAAGTGTGACCAGGTTGCACGTTGATTCCGTTCGCAACCAATAATTTCGCATATTTTTCTAGATTTTCTTTAAAATTTGGTAAAACCATGTAATTTTCTCTTTTCTATTTTTATTTTTCTTTCAAAGCAGAGAATAATCCTGCTAAAGCAATAGCACCTGACAAGAGTGCTGTTGATAGAAGAATTGTTTGATCAGCAAGTTCCAATTGATACTCAAACACCTTCTTAGCCGGCTTGTCTTCCGCAAAAATTCTTAGTTTCATGAAATGTCCTTTCTTATTCTTCATGCTCTCCTAGGTAGAGGCGTCGTGCCTCTGGACTATTTGTGAGGATATCTATATAGGTTTCATAGTCATCAGGTAGAGGCTTTCCTAAAGAGATATCTTGTTCTGGAATTATATTTTTCCCATAAAGAAAGCAAAGATAGAGACGTTCGTTGAGTGTTGGAAATACTTCAATAGACATAAGTTCAGCCTGACCTACCCGATCCCAATCCTGTTCTTTGATATCTGGTATGATATAAGATTGGAAGAGTCCCATAAGTGGATTATCTTCTGGTAGTCCACTGTCTTTATCCGCCAGAACCAAAGAACAACGTCTACCAAAACCAGCAAGTTGGCGCTCCCTTCCCTTTACCGAAACAGTAATAGGATGCCCTCCAATATGGCTATAAATCCATTCTTTAGGCAGTTCATAATCTAACAGGGGGGTAACTTCTTTGACAATCGCTACAGGACTATAGCGTAGAAACTGGCGAGTAACAGCCTTACAAAAGAGGATATCTTCATCTTTCAAGGTCACTCCCTTCCAGTTATTTTCCTCATTAAAATGGTTGAAAAATACCAGATAGGGATCACGCACCATTTGTGCTAATACATAAACGCCATTTCGCAAACGTATGGAAATAACTTTCCCTGGTTTCCAGGGTGTTGCTCTTTTTTTCTTTTCCATCATGATACAACCTCAAACCTACACAAGACATTTCAAACTTTTAAAACAACTCATCAAACAAACTCAACTGGTTATCCTCTGGCATATTTCCAAGAATACCCATTTCATCCATCTTTTCAACCAAGGTTGATGAGAGGCCACCGCGTTTGCGCAATTCTGTTTTAGAGAGGAATTCTCCCTCTTCACGCGCTCGCACCAACTGCTTAGCAACGTTCTCTCCCAGACCATCCATAGCGACAAATGGCGGGATGAGGGTATCTCCATCGATAAGGAACTCTGTCGCCTGACTACGGTAGAGATCGAGTTTTCCAAACTTGAAACCACGCTCCCACATCTCATTGACAATCTCAAGAGTGGTATAGAGGTCAATTTCCACATTAGAAGCTTCATTGTTCTTCCGTTTTTCAGAGATTTCTTCCATTCTGCGTTTGATGGCATCCAAACCCGCTCCCATGGTCTTGATATCAAAAGCCTTGGCACGGATGGAGAAATAAGCACAGTAGTAATAAATCGGGTGGTGAACCTTGAAGTAGGCTACACGCAAGGCCATCATAACGTAGGCTGCCGCATGGGCCTTAGGGAACATGTACTTGATTTTCCCACAGGACTCGATATACCACTCTGGCACCTTATTAGCCTTCATAGCTTCGATATAGCCATTTCGCTCCTCTTCGGAAATCTTCAGCCACAAGCCCTTACGTACCCGTTCCATGATAGTAAAGGCCATCTTAGGCTCGAGGCCAGCATGCATGAGGTAAACCATGATGTCGTCCCGACAACCGATAACAGTCGATAGGTCTGCTATTCCTTGCTTAATCAGATCTTGGGCATTGCCCAGCCAAACGTCGGTACCGTGGGACAGTCCAGACAATTGAAGCAATTCTGCAAAAGTCGTCGGATGGGTTTCATCGACCATCCCTCGAACAAAGTTGGTTCCAAATTCTGGAATTCCCAACATCCCAGTTGGTGTTCCGATTTGTTCAGGTGTTACCCCTAGCACATCTGTCCCTGAAAAGAGGGCCATCACGCCTTCATCATCCATAGGTATTTCATTAGGATCAATCCCAGACAAGTCCTGGAGTTTTCGAATCATGGTAGGATCATCATGTCCCAGTACATCAAGTTTAAGGACGTTCTCATCAATATCGTGGAAGTTAAAGTGAGTGGTCTGCCATTCAGCCGTCACGTCATCCGCTGGATACTGGACAGGCGTAAAGTCGTAGACATCCATGTAGTTAGGAATAACAACGATTCCCCCTGGGTGTTGTCCTGTCGTTCGCTTGACACCAGCCGCCCCTTGGGCGAGACGCTCCACCTCTGCATCACGATAAAACTTCCCGTAATCTCGCTCATAGCCCTTTACAAAGCCATAAGCAGTTTTAGCAGCTACCGTACCAACCGTTCCTGCACGGAAGGCATATTCTTCACCAAAGATATCACGCACATCCAAGTGGGCGCTAGGCTGGTCTTCTCCCGAGAAGTTCAAGTCAATATCGGGAACCTTGTCTCCATCAAAACCAAGGAAGGTCTCGAAAGGAATATCTTGCCCATTTTTACTGAGTTTGTGACCACAGTTTGGACAGTCCTTATTGGGCATATCAAATCCTGAACCATAAGAACCGTCTGTGATAAACTCGCTATACTGACACTGACCACAGACATAGTGAGGAGAGAGAGGATTGACCTCCGTAATCCCAATCATAGTCGCAACGAAACTGGAACCGACAGATCCACGAGAACCAACCAAGTAACCCCGTTCATTGGAACGTTGCACCAGCATCTGCGAGGCTAGATAAATCACGGCAAATCCATTTCCCAGAATGGAAGTTAGTTCTTTTTCAATCCGCAAATCGACAATATCTGGCAGTGGATTTCCATAAATCTCAAAAGCTTTCTTGTAGGTCAATTCAGCGACCGTTTCTTCAGCCTTGTCAATGAAAGGCGTGTACAAGTCACCCTTAACGACCTCAACAGGTTCAAAGATTTCTGCCAAGGCATTGGGATTTTCAATTACCAGTTTACGAGCCAGTTCCTCTCCCAAGAATGCAAATTCATCCAACATCTCATTGGTCGTTCTAAAATGGGCTTTTGGCAGAGGAGCTGGTTGGGCATGTTCACCATGACCGATAGTTCGGTTAATCATCGCACCCTGTCCCAAACTACGGACGATAATTTCACGGTAAATCTCTTCTTCTGGTTCGATATAGTGAACATTTCCCGTAGCCAGAACAGGCTTGCCAAGGCGATCTCCAACCTCTATCAAACTCTTGATAATGGTCTGGAGTTCCTCCATATCCTTGACCTGTTCTTTGGCAATCAAGGGCGCATAGATAGCCGGTGGCATGACCTCTATAAAGTCATAATACTTGGCCACCTCAACCGCCGCATCCACACCTTGAGAAACGACCACGTCAAAAACTTCACCCTCTGAACAGGCTGAACCTAAAATCAAGCCCTCTCGATGGGCATCTAGAACCGTTCTCGGAATCCGTGGCACTCCTTCAAAATACTTGGTATTAGACAAGGAAACCAGCTTAAAGATATTTTTTAGACCTACCTGATTCTTGACATAGATGGTCGCATGCTTGATCCGAGCTTTTTTGTAAGAATCTGGACTGATTAGATCAATGTTGAGTCTAGCTAAATCGGTCACACCATGTTTTTCTGCTACCTCTTTGATAAAGATGAAAAGCAGACGACCAGTCGCTTCCGCATCGTAGTTGGCCATGTGGTGATGTTCCAAGGCCACACCAAAACGCTTGGTCAAAGGCCCCAAACCATGGCGTTTATACTCAGGATAGAGGTTTCTAGCAAACTCCAGCGTATCAATAACTGGCTGACTAATCTTTGGAAGATCATGACGCTCATAATTAGCATTCATAAAGCCAACGTCAAAGGTAGCATTGTGGGCAACTAGGACCGTATCCTTGCAAAATTCTTGGAATTCTTGCAAAACTTGTTCTAGTGGTTTGGCATTTTTGACATGATCATCTGTAATTCCAGTTAACTCTGTAGTAAAAGCTGACAAGGGATGCCCAGGATTGATAAATTCATCAAATTCAGCAATAACATTCCCCTTGTACATCTTAGAGGCCGCAACCTGAATCAAGTCATTATAGATAGCTGAAAGTCCCGTCGTTTCCACGTCAAAGACCACGTAGGTTGCTTCTGATAAGTCCATCTCCACTTCGTTATAGACGATAGGGACACGGTCCTCCACGATATTGGCTTCCATCCCATAGATCAGCTGGATTCCCGCTTTCTTAGCCGCCTTATAGCCATGTGGAAAGGACTGGACATTCCCATGGTCTGTGATAGCAACCGCCTTGTGTCCCCACTTAGCAGCTGTTGCAACAATCTCTTCGACCTCTGGCAAAGCATCCATAGTCGACATGTTAGTATGAGCATGAAACTCAACCCGACGCTCACCTTCTGGCATCAAATCCTTCCGCTCATAGTGAACAACTTCCTGCACATCCTGTACGTTCATAGTCAAATCGCGTGTGAAGTTATTCATCTCCACATTCCCTCGAACTCGGAGCCAAGAATTCTTCTTGATGAGGTCAAACTTCTGGGCCTCTTCCTCGTTTTTAACCCACTTTTGCATAGAAAAACTTGAAGTGTAGTCCGTCATTTTAAAGTTGATCAAAACACGCCCTGTTCTGGTCACTTTTTGCTCTACATCAAACACAACCCCTTCAAAGACCAGACGATTTTCCTCCGTCGTCACTTCAATCATAGGAGTAATCTCCGCCTTGTCTAACTTCGGTTTAGCTGCAGCTTTTTTTGCTTGAAAATCAAAGGCTGGTTTCTCTTCCGCTGGAGGAGGTGCCATCTGTTCCAGTTGTTCCATAGCACGGAGCGCTTCCTCATTGGCCGCTTGAACAATCTGCTCATTTTCAGCATGAAAGGCCTCTTCCTGCTCTTGGGTCAGCACATCATTTTTCTCTACTTGACAATTAAAAGTTGGAAAGCCAAATTGTTCAAGTTGTTTGGCTAAATTAGGAAGATGATTCTTCTTAAAATGTTCCTTATCAATCGCCTCTGAACCCTCAATAAAGAGTTGATTGCCCTCAGCACGAACTTGCAAATTCTGATAAAGAGATTTAAAACCTTGACTAGCACATGGCCCTTCAGAAAAAGCTTCTCTATAATAGGCCTGCAAGAGCTGATTTGAAAATTCTTGAGACAGAGCCTTGATCTCAAAAACAGCTTTATTGCCTGTCTTAGAAAATTCTTCGCTTAAACCTTTCTTTAATTCTAAAAAGATTTCAATCGGTAAAATATTAGAAAATACGAAATGAAACTCCCATACCTTACTAATTTTATGAACCACAACTCGCTCAATATCAGCCTGTAATAAAGCAGGAGCCTGTCTCATTTCAGCAGGCATCCCCAATTGATTCATCAAAATTTCAAAACTGTTTGACATTCATTTTCCTCACATTATTCTCCTACTATTTTACCATATTTAGAGGTATTTTCTAAAGACAAAAGGAAGCCACTAAGTGACTTCCTTCTAAAGTGAGGACAGATTAGTCTTCACCTTTGTTTTTCTTAATGATTTCTTCTTGTACTGACTTAGGTACATCTTCGTAGTGGTCAAATACCATCATGAATGTACCACGTCCTTGAGATGCAGAACGAAGAACTGTTGCGTAACCGAACATTTCAGCAAGTGGAACGTAAGCACGAACGATTTGGCTGTTACCATGTGCTTCCATACCATCTACACGTCCACGACGAGCAGTTACGTGACCCATAACATCACCAAGGTTTTCTTCTGGAACAGTGATAGTTACAAGCATCATTGGTTCAAGGATAGCTGGTTGTGCTGATTTAGCAGCTTCTTTAAGGGCAAGTGAAGCCGCGATCTTGAAGGCAGTTTCAGATGAGTCGACATCGTGGTATGAACCATCGTAAAGCTTAGCTTTAACGTCAACCATTGGGTAACCTGCAAGAACACCGTTAGCCATAGATTCTACCAAACCTTTTTCAACCGCTGGGATAAATTCACGAGGAACCACACCACCGACGATTGCGTTTTCGAATTCGAATCCTTTACCTTCTTCGTTTGGAGTAAATTCAATCCATACATCACCAAATTGACCTTTACCACCAGACTGACGTTTGAAGAATCCACGTGCTTGAGTAGAAGCGCGGAATGTTTCACGGTAAGATACTTGAGGAGCACCTACGTTCGCTTCAACTTTGAACTCACGACGCATACGGTCAACAAGGACGTCAAGGTGAAGCTCACCCATACCAGAGATAACTGTTTCACCAGTTTCAACGTTTGTTTCAACGCGGAATGTTGGATCTTCTTCAGCCAATTTTTGAAGGGCGATACCCATCTTGTCTTGGTCAGCTTTAGATTTTGGCTCAACCATCAATTGGATAACTGGTTCTGGAACGTTGATTGACTCAAGGATGATTTTAGCTTTTTCATCTGTCAATGAGTCACCAGTTGTAGTATCTTTCAAACCAACGGCAGCAGCAATATCACCTGAGTAAACAGTGTCGATTTCTTGACGGCTGTTAGCGTGCATTTGAAGGATACGTCCGATACGTTCACGTTTACCTTTAGAAGTGTTCAATACGTAAGAACCTGATTGAAGCACACCTGAGTAAACACGGAAGAATGTCAAACGACCTACGAATGGGTCAGTCATGATCTTGAAGGCAAGAGCTGCAAATGGCTCTTCGTCAGAGGCTGGACGAGTTTCTTCAGCGTCTGTATCTGGGTTAATACCTTTGATCGCTGGGATGTCAAGTGGGCTTGGAAGGTAGTCAATAACCGCATCAAGCATCAATTGAACACCTTTGTTTTTGAAGGCTGAACCACACAATACTGGGAAGAATTCAACGTTGATAGTCGCTTTACGGATACCAGCTTTCAATTCTTCGTTAGTGATTTCTTCACCTTCGAGGTATTTCATCATCAATTCTTCGTCAGTTTCAGCAACTGCTTCAATCAATTTTTCACGGTATTCTTGAGCTTGGTCAAGGTATTCAGCTGGGATGTCTTCTTCAAGGATATCCGTACCAAGGTCGTTAGTATAGATTTCAGCTTTCATCTTGATCAAGTCGATGATACCACGGAAGTCATCTTCAGAACCGATTGGCAATTGGATTGGGTGTGCGTTTGCTTGAAGACGATCGTGAAGTGTGCTTACAGAGTAAAGGAAGTCAGCACCGATTTTGTCCATTTTGTTGGCAAATACGATACGTGGAACTCCATACTCAGTTGCTTGACGCCAAACTGTTTCAGTTTGAGGCTCAACACCTGATTGTGAGTCAAGAACGGTAACCGCACCATCCAATACACGAAGAGAACGTTGTACTTCGATTGTGAAGTCCACGTGTCCTGGTGTGTCGATGATGTTTACGCGGTGGTTGTTCCATTGAGCTGTTGTCGCAGCAGATGTGATAGTGATACCACGTTCTTGCTCTTGCTCCATCCAGTCCATTTGTGACGCACCTTCGTGAGTTTCACCGATTTTGTGGATTTTACCAGTGTAGTAAAGAATACGCTCAGTAGTTGTTGTTTTACCGGCATCGACGTGAGCCATGATACCGATATTACGAGTTTTTTCAAGTGAAAATTCGCGTGCCATGAGGTTTGTTTCTCCTATTTATTTTTGATTTCTATTCTATTATAACACGATTTTAATAAAAACGGATAGGCAGGACCTACCCGTTCTCAATGTTTTCATGCTATTGTTGGTTTCGACTTACGAGATGGTAAGTTGAGTTATAGCTAATACTAATCGATTTAGCTAATTTGAACCCGGGCTAAAAGCTCGGAAAATAGATAAGCTCTCCTAGAATCTTCGATTCTTCGTCAAGCTTCCTAATTTTCAGTCGCTTTTTTAACGCCCTTAGTATCTTAATCTTACCAACGGAAGTGTGCGAATGCACGGTTAGCTTCAGCCATACGGTGAGTGTCTTCACGTTTCTTAACAGCTGCACCAGTGTTGTTAGCAGCATCCAAGATTTCTTTTGCAAGACGGTCTTGCATTGTGTGTTCACCACGAAGACGAGCGATTGTTACCAACCAACGAAGTCCAAGTGTTGTACGACGTTCTGGACGAACTTCAACTGGGACTTGGTAGTTAGAACCACCAACACGACGTGCACGTACTTCAAGTACAGGCATGATGTTTTCCATAGCTGTTTCAAATACTTCAAGTGCATCGTTTCCAGTAACTTCTTTGATTTGCTCAAAGGCACCGTAAACGATTGAAGCAGCTGTACCACGTTTACCATCAAGCATAACGCGGTTGATAAGACGAGTAACTAGTTGTGAATTGTAAAGCGGATCTGGCAATACGTCACGTTTTGGAGCTCTATTTTTACGACTCATTTCTCTTTATCCCCTTTCCTTATGCTTTTGGACGTTTAGTACCGTATTTAGAACGGCCTTGTTTACGATCGTTAACACCTGCAGTATCAAGTGCACCACGGACGATATGGTAACGTACCCCTGGAAGGTCTTTTACACGTCCACCACGAAGAAGCACCACACTGTGCTCTTGCAAGTTGTGTCCGATACCTGGGATGTAGGCAGTAACTTCGATAAGGTTGCTCAAACGTACACGAGCGAATTTACGAAGGGCTGAGTTAGGTTTTTTAGGTGTCATTGTTCCAACACGAGTTGCAACACCACGTTTTTGTGGTGAAGAAACGTTTGTTTGAACTTTTTTATGACTGTTGTAACCAACGTTCAAAGCTGGTGATTTAGATTTTTCTACTTTTGATTTACGCGGTTTGCGAACCAATTGGTTAATTGTAGGCATCTACATACTCCTGTGTTTTTTTATTTTTGGTGATGATACACTTGGTGACAGCTATCATCTGTGTGTACTTTTGCAACATTTGTCAGCACGTCCCTGTACACTTTTGAGAGACCAAAAGTAAAAAGTACCGTCTATTATTGTAACAAAATTTTCCCTTGCTTGTCAAGATGTTTTTCTTTTTTATTGCTAATCTTTTCACTGGCTAACTTCTCAAACTAACTTCCACTTGATTAGCCGAAGTGGAAATTAGTCTAAAACGGATTTTTATGGTGGAATTAAGTGTGAGACTTTCCGTTCCATCGTTGAGAAGATGGGAAAAGGTCCGTCAACGATTTCAAAGGAAATTAAGCGCAATCGCATCATGCATCCAACATCCGTCAAATCTGATTGCACGGATTGCCCACTTCTCAAAAATCTCCTTATGTCTGTAACAACGCGTTTTTCTCATACTAAAAGCTAGGTTGTGGAAAACTGGAAGTTAGTTTTATATTGAATTGAAATAAGACATGAACAAATCTATTGGGAAAGTCAACTTAATTTCTAGAAATGTTTTAATAGCAGCAACGTACTATTCTAGTTTCAAGCTGCTATAGAAGTTACCCTTTTCATTCTCTCAAAAGTCAATCATAAAAGAGGAGGAATCGAAGTTCCTCCTCTTCACTGTTTACTATCGAATCAAGTAAATCAAATCGTTACTCATTCACAATTTTTTCATCAACTTTAGGGTTTAGAGTTGTTCCCCAATGTGTAATTGTACGCTGTTGTACTAGTGGTAAGTCTGTGCGGTTGTAAACTGTACGCCATGGTTCCCATACAAGACCTGTCTTTTCTTGAACCTTGATACGAAGATTACGGACATTTCCTCTAAATTGAATCTCTGTTTGGAAGCCTGAAGTTCTGTTTTTTCCGTTATCTTCCCATTGACGTGAACGGATTTCTGGATTTCCTTGTTCATCATATGTAATTTCATCCCAATAAATGTAGTAACGCGCAACATAAGCACCCTTATGATGAAGTTTCAAGAAACCATTTTTGTAAGAAGTAACCTTCGTTTCGATATAGTCTGTACTATTTTGTAAAGTTGCTTGGGCATTATCTTTTAGGAAGGCAGTCTTATATGAGATTGGCACAGCTGGACTTTGAGCGCTAAAGTTAGCTCCTTCTCTGATGAGTTCCTTCAAGTTTTCGACTGTTCCTGTGACAACTTTGGCAGCACCGCTAGCATTACCTCCTACAATTACTGCTGTTACAGAAGTATTCTTCAATAGACGGCTCCATTCAGAATTTGGAGCAATTGTTGCACCTTTGATAACCGCATTAATAGCTGCTTTTAATTCAGTAGACTTACTTGTTGACTCAAACTTAACATAGATTTGACGTCCGTAAGAAACGTTTGATACATATACAGGTGGAGTTTGTGAATCAACGCCTCTTTGTTTTAAATCTTCAGGTGTCACACTCTTGTCAAATACAGCTGCTGGATTGGTCGGTGCATCAAATGTCGCTGTATAGTAAATTTGTTTAAAGTTTACAACTTCAATTTGCTTTTCACCCTTTTGCACAGCCTCAAAGTCAATCTTGAGCGGTGCGCCTGCTTTTTCAAAGTCTGCACCAAATTTTGCTTTCAATTGGTTCATGCTATAGGCTGTAGTTGATTCATACTGAACACGGGCAGGAACGGAATGGCTAGATGAGTAATTCTTTGTCCATCTTTCAACCAAGGTATTCATCGCAGACTGCATACCACTAGTTGTAGGATCTGCTTCAATTCGGCTGTCAGACTGAATCATACCAGGTAAATCGACGCTGACTGTCCCCTTTGCACGGGCAAGACTAATCAATTCTGGCTGATTTTCTAGCAGATTTTGGTTGGCTTTATACAAGCCACCTAGGAAGACATTTTGATTTCCATTGATGGAAACATCTGCTGTGCCTGTAGAGAGGGTTTTCTTGATTTTTTCTACAACGACAAACTCTCCATTTTGTTCCTTAGCACTTGTGTTGTAGCGATTTTCTAAGGTTTCTCCCTTGCGAGTTAAAATATCCAAAGGATTATAAGTTAAACCAAAAAGGTAGTCTTTCAATGCTGATGTTTGATTTACTACTGGTGCGGTTCTGTCCTGTCCAACTTGAGTTGTTGCTGAACGGAATACTTCCACTTCTGCCAAGCTCAATGGGGTATTTTTAGTTTTCAACTCCACTTTTACATAACGAGCGCCTTTGGCGGTGAAGAAAACTTCAAGTTCTGCCTTCCCATTCAAACTATCAAAGTGTTGACGAGCAACTTCTTGTTTTGCTTCATTTAACAAAACAACATCAAAATTAGAAAGACGATTAGCTACATTCCCATCTCCACGATTGTAAAGTTTAACTTTTCCAACATTCTCTGTTTTTCCAAGATCGACTTGCCACCAAGCATTGTCTTCAAAGTTTGTATGCGTTACAGAATGGTGCCCATAGTCACTATCAACATTACCATCCACTGCTCGTGTAGCAGCTCCTCCATAAGCAGTAGAACTTTGACTAGCTTGTTTTCCACGAGAGATGTTTTCTGTCTCAACTGGACGATTCCCTTGCTCTGTAGCCAAAGCTACTCCCTGAGCGTTCAATAAAAATGCCGCAACAACAGCACTACACACACCGAGTCCACACTTTTTGACAAAGCGATGCAAACGTTTTTCTTGATTCATTCCTTATTCCTCCGTTTTTAAATGAATACGCTTTCCTATTTGTTTATAGTCTATCAAATTTCAAGTAAAAGTCAAGCACAAACCAGCAAAAAAGTCAAGAAAATAAGAAGAAAACGTTTGCTGAATTTTTCTGATATTTTCTTTCGATTTCCAGTAAATACTATAGTTTGGAAACTAGATAACACTTGAAAAACACTAACTTTTTTCTTTTCCTATTTATAGTTTCACTAGATGAGCTTTTTAAAAGAAATATTAGAGAGCAATTTCTGAATAAAAATAGCTGGGAACACATCATCTTCCTAATAATACGGCTTTGCTTATGTGACATTTTTATACTAATTCAAACCACGTCAACGTCGCCTTGCCGTACTCAAGTACAGCCTGCGGCTAGTTTCCTAGTTTGCTCTTTGATTTTCATTGAGTATTATTTCCATTATTTATACTGATATATAAAATAATACGGAAAACTTCTCAAAAGTAAGAATTTCTTTGACAAACCAAAGAAAACGCTTGCATATTGTTTTACTACATGCTATACTGGTATAGAAATTTATTGATTGGAGAATCATCATGAGAAAAACACCAGCTCAAACTGAGAAAAAAATGGTCTACAGCATCCGTTCCCTCAAAAATGGAACTGGTTCTGTCCTTATCGGCGCAAGCCTTGTCTTGCTTGCCATGGCTACACCAACTATCTCAGCAGACGAAAGTACACCGACCACTAACGCAAATAATAGTGAAACTACTACTGCCCTTGCCCAGCCTCTTACTGATACAGCAACTAGCACTGGTAAGAAAGAAAGCGATTTTTCTTCACCTAATAATGCAAGCGCTTCCCTAGAGAAAGAAGAAAAACCTGCAACAGAGGCGACCACTCCTGTTGCAAGCCCAGCCGATCCAGCACCACAAACTGGACAAGATCGTTCAAGTGAGACAACTACTTCCACTAGTCCAGTAACGACTGAAACTAAGGCAGAAGAGCCCATCGAAGATAACTACTTCCGTATCCATGTCAAAAAACTTCCTGAAAAAAACAAGGATGCTCAAGGACTATGGACTTGGGACGATGTTGAAAAACCATCTGAAAATTGGCCAAACGGAGCCTTGTCCTTCAAGGATGCCAAAAAAGATGACTACGGCTATTACCTAGATGTCAAATTAAAGGGAGAAGAAGCCAAGAAAATTAGCTTCCTCATCAACAATACAGCTGGAAAAAATCTAACCGGCGATAAATCTATAGAAAAACTAGTTCCAAAAATGAACGAGGCTTGGTTAGACCAAGATTACAAGGTTTTCTCTTACGAGCCACAGCCTGCAGGAACTGTTCGCGTCAACTACTACCGCACAGATGGCAACTATGACAAGAAATCTCTCTGGTACTGGGGAGATGTGAAAAATCCAAGTAGCGCTCAATGGCCTGACGAAACAGACTTTACGGCTACAGGCAAATATGGCCGCTATATCGACATTCCTCTTAATGAAGCCGCAAGAGAATTTGGATTTTTATTACTAGATGAGAGCAAAGAAGGAGACGACGTGAAAATCCGTAAAGAAGATTATAAGTTTACAGATTTGAAAAATCATAGCCAAATTTTCCTAAAAGACGATGACGAATCAATTTACACAAATCCATACTATGTCCATGATATCCGTATGACAGGTGCCCAACACGTAGGAACTTCTAGCATTGAAAGTAGTTTTTCAACACTTGTCGGTGCTAAAAAAGAGGATATCCTCAAACACTCCAACATCACTAATCACCTAGGAAATAAAGTAGCTATCACCGATGTTGCAATAGATGAAGCTGGTAAAAAAGTGACCTACAGCGGAGATTTCTCTGACACAAAACACCCATATACTGTTAGCTACAATTCCGGCCAATTCACTACCAAAACAAGCTGGCGCCTGAAAGATGAGGCTTACAGCTATGATGGTAAACTTGGAGCTGATCTTAAAGAAGAAGGAAAACAAGTTGATTTGACCCTCTGGTCACCAAGTGCTGATAAGGTTTCTGTCGTTGTCTACGACAAGAATGACCCTGACAAAGTAGTTGGAACTGTCGCTCTTGAAAAAGGGGAAAGAGGAACTTGGAAACAAACTCTAGACAGCACAAACAAACTCGGAATCACCGATTTCACTGGATACTACTATCAATACCAAATCGAGCGTCAGGGGAAAACTGTTCTTGCACTCGATCCTTACGCTAAATCTCTTGCTGCTTGGAATAGCGACGATGCCAAGATTGACGATGCCCATAAAGTGGCTAAAGCCGCCTTTGTAGATCCAGCTAAACTCGGACCGCAAGACTTAACTTATGGTAAGATTCACAATTTCAAGACTCGTGAAGACGCCGTTATCTACGAAGCTCATGTGCGTGATTTCACTTCAGATCCTGCCATTGCAAAAGACTTGACCAAACCATTTGGTACCTTTGAAGCCTTTATTGAAAAACTAGACTACCTCAAAGACTTAGGTGTGACCCACATCCAGCTCCTTCCAGTCTTGTCTTACTACTTTGTCAATGAATTGAAAAACCATGAACGCTTGTCTGACTACGCTTCAAGCAACAGCAACTACAACTGGGGATATGACCCTCAAAACTACTTCTCATTGACTGGTATGTACTCAAGCGATCCTAAGAATCCAGAAAAACGAATCGCAGAATTTAAAAACCTCATCAACGAAATCCACAAACGTGGCATGGGAGCTATCCTAGACGTAGTTTATAACCATACAGCCAAAGTCGATCTCTTTGAAGATTTAGAACCAAACTACTACCACTTTATGGATGCTGATGGGACACCTCGAACTAGCTTTGGTGGTGGACGCTTGGGGACAACCCACCATATGAGCAAACGGATCCTAGTTGACTCTATCAAATATCTAGTTGATACCTACAAAGTGGATGGCTTCCGTTTCGATATGATGGGAGACCATGACGCCGCTTCTATCGAAGAAGCTTACAAGGCTGCACGCGCCCTCAATCCAAACCTAATCATGCTTGGTGAAGGTTGGAGAACCTATGCTGGTGATGAAAATATGCCTACTAAAGCTGCTGACCAAGATTGGATGAAACATACCGATACTGTCGCTGTCTTTTCAGATGACATCCGTAACAACCTCAAATCTGGTTATCCAAACGAAGGTCAACCTGCCTTTATCACAGGTGGCAAGCGTGATGTCAACACTGTCTTCAAAAATCTCATTGCTCAACCAACCAACTTTGAAGCAGACAGTCCTGGAGATGTCATCCAATACATCGCAGCCCATGATAACTTGACCCTCTTTGACATCATTGCCCAGTCTATCAAAAAAGACCCAAGCAAGGCTGAGAACTATGCTGAAATCCACCGTCGTTTACGACTTGGAAATCTCATGGTCTTGACAGCTCAAGGAACTCCATTTATCCACTCCGGTCAGGAATATGGACGTACTAAACAATTCCGTGACCCAGCCTACAAGACTCCAGTAGCAGAGGACAAACAACCAAACAAATCTCACTTGTTGCGTGATAAGGATGGCAATCCGTTTGACTATCCTTACTTCATCCATGACTCTTACGATTCTAGCGATGCAGTCAACAAGTTTGACTGGACTAAGGCTACAGATGGAAAAGCATATCCTGAAAATGTCAAGAGCCGTGACTACATGAAAGGTTTGATTGCCCTTCGTCAATCTACAGATGCCTTCCGACTTAAGAGTCTCCAAGATATTAAAGACCGTGTCCACCTCATCACTGTCCCAGGTCAAAATGGTGTAGAAAAAGAGGATGTAGTGATTGGCTACCAAATCACTGCTCCAAACGGTGATATCTACGCAGTCTTTGTCAATGCGGACGAAAAAGCTCGCGAATTTAATTTGGGAACTGCCTTTGCCCATCTAAGAAATGCTGAAGTTTTGGCAGATGAGAACCAAGCAGGACCAGTCGGAATTGCCAACCCGAAAGGACTTGAATGGACTGAAAAAGGCTTGAAATTGAATGCCCTTACAGCTACTGTTCTTCGAGTCTCTCAAAATGGAACTAGCCATGAGTCAACTGCAGAAGAGAAACCAGACTCAAGCCCTTCCAAGCCTGAACATCAAAATGAAGCTTCTCTCCCTGCACATCAAGATCCAGCTCCACAAGCTAAACCTGATTCTACTAAACCATCTGCAACAGTAGCTGATTCAGAAAATAAACCTAGCCAAGCTACAACTGGTTCACAAGCTTCACAACCAGCACAAGAAGCACAAGCATCATCTGTAAAAGAAGCGGTTCGAAACGAATCGGTAGAAAGCTCTAGCAAGGAAAATATACCTGCAACCCCAGATAAACAAGCTGAACTTCCAAATACAGGAATCAAAAACGAAAACAAACTCCTATTTGCAGGAATCAGCCTCCTTGCGCTCCTTGGTCTCGGTTTCTTACTAAAAAATAAAAAAGAGAACTAAACTAGCCCTCCTATAGAACTATCCCCCAAGCCTTAACGCTCGGGGGATTGATTTTTGCCCTGATAAGCCTATCTATCAAATCATATATTCTACACTATAGGTCGCATCCGAGAGTATTCGTGCCAAAAATTGCTTGGTTCGTTCTTCTTTTGGACGACTAAAGAAATCATGGGCATTATTTTCTTCAACAATTTTCCCACCGTCCATAAAAATAACATGATTGGCTACATCTCTAGCAAAACCCATCTCATGAGTCACTACTACCATAGTAACTCCTTCTTTAGCTAACTGTTTTAAAACATCTAAAACATCCCCTACCAACTCTGGATCCAAGGCCGATGTTGGCTCATCTAATAAAATGACCTCTGGTTTCACAGCAATGGCACGCGCAATACCGATTCGTTGTTGCTGGCCTCCAGAAAGCTGAGAGGGATAGTAAGCTTTATAAGCTAGTAAACCAACTTTTTCTAAGGCAGCTTCCGCACGTTTTGTTGCTTCTTCCTTAGGAATTTTCCGAGCAATAATCAAGCCCTCCAAAATATTTTCCAAGGCCGTTTTATTAGCAAATAAATTATAATGTTGAAAAACGAAAGCAGTCTTCTTGCGAATTTCTAAAATATCTTTTTTAGTCAATTTTCCAAGGTCGTATTCTTTATCAGCAAGCTTCAAAGAGCCACTATCGGCTTTTTCTAAATGATTGAGACATCTGAGAAAAGTCGTTTTACCTGATCCAGATGGCCCCAATATTACAACCACATCCCCTTGGTTGACCTTGAGATTAACATCTCCCAGGACTTGTCTGTCTCCAAATTTTTTTGCAACATGTTCTACTTGTAACATTGTCTCCTCCTATGCTAAACCTGTACTGGGCACTACTTGTCCCTTTCTTCTTTGAATATAGCGTTTCTCTAAGATTGAAAAGCCCCATTGAATCAATCCGCAAATAAGAATGTACTGTAAAAAGATCACAAAATAGGATTCAAAATACTGATAACCATAAGACGCTTCAACACGGGCAATGGCTGTAATATCCTTAATGGTCATCACAAAGACCAAAGAGGTTCCTTTTACAATATTTATGACTAGATTAGCCAGATTGGGCAAGGCTGATTGCAAGGCCTGTGGAAAAACAATCCTCACATAAGCCTGACTAGTGGTTAAACCAATCGCTTGTGCAGCTTCTAATTGTCCCTTATCCACAGTCAAAATAGCCGAACGTAAGATTTCTGATAAACTACCTGTTGTCATCAAACTATAGATAATAAAAGCATAATAGATCGGATTGAGTTTAAAGATATCAACATCACTCCCTATGCTTTTGAGAAATTGATTGAGCAAACTCGGAAACAAACTATAAAAGAAAAGAATCAGCAAAATCGGAGGTGTTGCTCTTATAAAAGCTAGATACACGAGAGAGAAAGTTCGAACACCTTTGACTTTATATATTTGTCCCAGAGCTAAAAACAAGGCTGGTCCAAAACTTAAGACCATGGCTACAATCATAATGATTAAGGTGGTTGGCACCCCTTTTAAGGTCTCTAAAAAAGTTTTCGCAATATAGTCTAAATCCATATCCTATCTCCCTTTCGTTTCCAAAGATTTTTCTAACAAGCGACTCAAGAAGGAAACAGCCAAGGCTACACCCCAATAAAGAATGGCAACCGCTGTATAGGTTTCAAGAGAGTAATTCCCCAAATTGCGACTGATTAAGAGATTCCCAGCTCCCATGACATCCACAAAACCAATCGTATAGGCTAGGGCAGCGTCCCGCATCAAATTTAGAATAGCGGTCGTCATATTTGGAAGAGCCACTTGAAAAGCCTGAGGAAAAATGATTCTCCAAAATGTCTGACTAGGGGTCAGACCAATACTGACTCCAGCTTCCATCTGACCTTTGGGAATTGCCTGATAGGACGCCTTAAATACTTCTGCAATGATAGCCGCAAATAGCAAGACCATGGTGAATAAGACGAAGACCGTCTTAGACCAGTTGTTGATATCTAAATTCAGCCACCATTTTAAAAATTCAGGTAAACCATAAAAAACTAAAAACAGTAAGACAATGGGGGGAGTACAGCGAAGAGTGAAAATATAGCCCTTAGAAAGACCTGCAAAAGTCTTGTCTTCTCCCACTTGAGCCCAAGCCAGTAAGCCACCGAAAAGGGAACCAAGGATTGTAGTAAAAAAGAGAATGGACAAGGTCATCGGAAGAGCCTGCCATAAGGTGGGTAAAAATTGGAACACTCTTGAAAAGTCATATGAAACCATGTAAACCTCTTTCTAATACTCAATGAAAATCAAAAAGCAAACTAGGAAACTAGCCGCAGATTGCTCAAAACAGTGTTTTGAGGTTGTGGATAGAACTGACAAAGTCAGTAACCATACCTACGGCAAGGCGACGTTGACGTGGTTTGAAGAGATTTTCGAAGAGTATAACACGCCTGACTGCTCATCTAATCTCTATCAACGTAGCTAAAAACATCTTCTTTGAAGTATTTTTGAGAAAGTTTAGCTAGAGTTCCATCTTCTTTTAATTCTTTAATCGCTTTTTCATACTCTTTAGCAAACTTCTCACCCTTTTCATCACGGTGAATCAAGGGATAGGTTGGAATTCCTTTATAAGGGAACCAGCTAAGTTTGTCCGCATATTGGTGGTAAGAACCATCCTCTGCTGTCACTGCTTTTTCAAAAGACAACTTGATGTCAAAGAAAGCATCATAACGTCCTTCTAAAACCCAAGCATAAGCATCTGCCACCTTGAAAGATTCAGCAGCTGTCAACTCAATTGGTGTATCCTTGTGCTTGTCATTATAGCTATTAATCACATTCCACTGGGCATTTTGAGGAGAGATGGGTACTAATTTCCCTTTATTTTTGGCGAAATCATCAATATTCTTATATTTAGCTTCATCTCCTTTTCTGACAGTAAAACCAATAATGCTGGCTCCTACTGGCTCAGATGGAATAATGAATTTCTTAGCCCGTTCATCTGTATACCAAGCACCTTTAGTTCCAATATCGTACTTGCCAGACTCAAGTCCAATCAAGAGATCATCATCACTAGTTCCAGTATACTCAAATTTATAATCTGCTAATTTCTCATCCACCGCCTTTAAAACAGCGACTTCATAACCATCTGATTCCCCTTTTTCGTCAATAAAATCATAAGGGACATAGTTTTGAGTATGGGCAACTTTTAAAGTTGTTACTTGTCCAGACGAAGCTGCATCTGCACCTTTAGCAGATGCTCCCGACAAAGTCCTACCAATAATCGTTGCTCCAAGCACTGCCACAACCGCAACTCCACCAACAATCCATGTTTTCTTACTCATATTCTTCTCCTTTATTTAGCTACTGCTTCTCTCACCCACTGGATACGCTCCACTGCAATATCGTTTGGAATGGTACAATCTGCTCCAAGTATGAGGCCATCTTTCCCTGTTTCTTCTACCAATCGTTTGGTTTCAGCCTGAATTTCTTCCTTACTGCCTCGATAGAGAAGGCCGTCTTTACCGTTTTCAAATCCTCCCAGAACAGCACGACCCTTGAAAATCTCACGACCTTCTTTTAGGCTAATCCCTTCTGGACCAACTGCCCAGTTAAAAACATGAGCTGGATAGTCGGCAAAGATATGAATATCGTTTCGGGCTCCTTCATAGCCACAGATATGAAGGATATTTACCCCACCAACCGACTTAGCCGCATTTAAAACAGTCAGTTCACTCGGCTCAATAATCTCCTGATAGGCTTCAGCAGAAACACGCGCATCCTGAATACTTTGCACACTGAGATAAATACCATCTACTCCTGCATCTTTAATAATAGCTTGACTCAAGCTAGCGATATCTTGCGCAATCACATCAAGTACTTTTTTCAATTTCTGAGAATCTTGAACTAAGAAGTCTGCAATGAGATCATCTCCACCAGACACTTCTCCAAGTAACCATTTGAGGTAGGTCACAGGCGCAAAAATATTGTAAATAGCAACAATATCTTCCGTAAACTCCTGCTTAATCTTCTTCACTAATTCTACCTGCTCTCTAATCCACAGATGATCTTCACCCAGAGGTTGAATCTCCGACAGCTCTTGGAGTGACTTTCCTTTGGCAATAACTGGATTTGGATAAGCAAAATAGCCATCACTCATCAACTTGATAAAGTCTGGATGTAGGTCACGGATAAAACGTTTGTGACCTTGTATGTTCTTTTCAATAATCACAGGATTGGAAAATCCCTTTAACCATTCCTCTTCTGATGTAAAGTGGTGCCAAAAACCTACAGGTACACGGCCAACCACTTCTCCTCTAAATGCTTTTAAAACCCAGTCTCTTTTTTCTGACATCTCTATTTTCCATTTCTTTCTTTTTCAACTAATAAAACACTGGCAATATCATTGGTTTGAATAAAGGGAAGACTTCTCTTCTGAAAATCCTGAATCCCATGACATCTTGGCCCTTCCTTACAAGCAAGTCCCTTTGTAAGACTGATCGCAAGTAAGATGACAAAGCCGAGGGCCGTCCCTACCAATAGCCACTTTTTTCTTTTCATAAGGCTCTCCTATTCTAACATAGCAGCCTGACGAATCCAGTCCAATCTTTCTAATTCAAAGTCATCTGGAACCGTGCAATCCGCTCCAAGAAGGACTCCTCTAGTCCCAGCTTCAGCCAACAATCGTTTGGTTTCCTCTTGTAGTGCAGCCTTTCTACCTCCATAAAGCAGGCTCTGCTTCCCATTTTCAAAACCACCCAAGACCGCTTTGCCATGAAATAGCTCCTGACCTTGAGGTAAACTGACTGCTTCATGGTGGGTTGCCCAATTGAAAACCTGGGCTGGATAATCTTTGAAAATAGTCACATTGTTACTGGCACCTTGGAAACCGCAGATATGCAGGATATTTACCCCACCTACCTGATTGGCAGCTTCTAAAACCTTTATGTTACTTGGCTCAATATAGGTCTGATACAATTCTGCTGTGATGCGCTCATCCTGAATTTCTTGTGTACTGAGATAGATTCCATCTGCTCCACCATCCTGAATGATTTTTTTAGTTAGGATAGCGATATCCTCAGCTATCACGTCTAAAACATCCCTGAATAGCTCTGGATTTTCAAGAAAAAGATCTGAAACCTCCTTATCACCTCTAGAAGTCTCTGTACGAAACCACCTTTTCAAATAGGAGATCGGAGAAAAAATATTGTAAAATGATGCAATGTCCTCAGTGAAGGTTGCTCGAATAGCCTCTACCACTTCTACTTGTTGCTGAATCCAAGGATGGTTTTCACCAATCGACTCAATAGAAGCTAACTCCTGAAGACTTGTAACCTTAGGACTGTAGACATTACTTGGATAAATGAAAAATCCGTCACTCATCATTTTGACAAAATCAGGATGGATTCTTTCAACGTACTTCCGATGTCCCTCTACACTTTTTTGAAAGATACGTGGATTATTTAAACCTTGTCCTTTTTCCTCCAGTATTACAAAATGAAACCAAAAGCCAACAGGAACCCGTTCCACCTCTTCTCCTCGAATAGCTCTAAAAACTAGCTCTCTTTTACTTGTCATACTTCTCTCCTTCCATTTGGATTGAAACCATCTTACCACTCCTTTTGACCTTTTCCCAATATATATTGACTATCGACTTGATTGGGATTGTTTATATCAATAGAGAAAAAAATCTCTGAAAAGCTTGATTTTACTAGCTTTTCAGAGATTTTTTCTGTTTATTGCTTTTTAAAATAGTTGTTATATAGATTTTTTATCAGCCTGATTAGTATTTTTTATTAAGCCTCTTTCATGGCAAAGTAAGCCCGGACTTTGGGTGCTACTTGTGTTCCGAATAGTTCAATAGCTCTCAGAACCTGATCATGAGGCATAGAACCAAGAGGTAGGTGCAACATGAAGCGGTCCAAATCTAAATCCTCTATCATGCGAATCAATTTTTCGGCCACCTGATCTGGATTGCCCACAAACATGGCGCCATTTGATCCTACCTGCTCCAAATATTGCTTATAACGCAATTCTTGCCAGTGTGGACGATCTTTGGAAATAGCATCCACTACTTGCTTGGTCGGATGGAAATAATCTTTCACAGCCTGCTCGCCATCTTCAGCAATCCACCCCCAAGAATGGACCCCAACCTTTAGTTCATGACTGGCATGGTCTGCTTCGCTCCCAATCTCACGATAAGCCTGAATCAACTTTTTAAAATAACGAGGGTTACCACCAATAATGGCATAGACAATCGGTAGGCCTGCCTGAGCAATCTTTACTGTTGATTCGACATGACCACCTGTCGCTATCCACAAGGGTAATTTGTCCTGAACTGGACGAGGATAAACTTCTTTACCAGCAATCGTTTGGGTCAATCGACCTTTCCAGTCTAGCTTTGTCTTTTCATTGACTAACTGGAGCAAGTCTAATTTCTCATCAAAAAGGGCTTCGTAGTCTTTCAAATCATAGCCAAACAGAGGAAATGATTCCGTGAAAGAACCCCTTCCAGCCATAATCTCCGCACGTCCATTTGACAAAGCATCGATAGTGGCATATTGTTGGAATAAGCGAATCGGATCCATGCTCGAGAGAATGCTGACTGCACTGGTCAAACGGATTTTCTTGGTATTGACTGCCCCAGCTGCCAGGACAATCTCTGGGGCTGATACTGCAAAATCCTCTCGATGGTGCTCACCAATCCCATACACATCCAAACCAACCTTGTCAGCCAGTTCAACCTCTGCTAGCAACTGGCGAATGCGTTCGTCATGACTGTAAGTTTGCCCAATCCCTTCAAGCTCCGTTGTTTCCCCAAATGTTGAAATTCCCAATTCTACCATTGTGACTCTCCCTATCTACTCTGTCCTTCAATTTGAAAAATTATTCTAATACTCAATGAAAATCAAAGAGCAAACTAGGAAGCTAGCCGCAGGCTGCTCAAAGCACTGCTTTGAGGTGGTAGATAGAACTGATGAAGTCAGCTCAAAATACTGTTTTGAGGTTGCAGATGGATGCTAACCTGATTTGAAGAGATTTTCGAAAAAGATTAAATATACTCTACAATTTGCTCAATCAATTCTGGGTCGTCTAAACCTGTAACTTGTATAACAACATCTTTGACTGATTGTTTAGCCAACAATTCACCTAATCGAATACTTTCTTCATCATTTACATCGCGATAGTCAAAGGCATAGCCAACTGTTTTAAGTAGGTTTTTATATGACAAACTGAGTTCTTTCAATTCACGTATCGGCCGGATGAATCGTTCATTATAGCCTAATTTTCGGATTGGAGTACGAGCTACGCGACTAACTTCGTCCACTATGAAAGGATTTTCAAACCGTTCTATAATGACTTTGTGATAATTCTCCAATTCTTTTTTATCAAAGTTCCATTTGGCAATCAAGAGACTCCGAATTTCAGCTAATACAGATTCAATCCGAGATTTGATATTAGGATTTTGAAGAGCTTCCAAAATTGTCTTGGCACCATAATGCGCACCAATGTAAGCTGAAGTTGCATGTCCAGAATTGACTGAAAAAAGTTTTCGCTCAATAAAGGGTTCTAAATCTTCTTCATAATGCACATCTTTTAGACGTAAATCTGGATTTTTAAGACGCTTGGTTTCCACGACCCATTCATTAAAGGGTTCGACCACAACAAAAAGGGAATCTTCGTGACTTTGTGCTGGAACAATCCTGTCTACTGCAGCATTTGGAAAACCTATGTAGTTATCAGCAAATGTCAAACCTTCCGGACTTAAATATTTCTTGACTTCTTGATAAAGAAATTGAGACCCGCCAATCATATTTTCACAGGCCATAACATCCAATGCCTGTGTATTTCCTGCAACTCGGCGAGCTTCGATTCCTTTGGCTAGAAGTTCAGCGATAAAAGGGAGTATATTAGGTCCGATTGCAGTAGTAATAATATCCGTCTTTTGAATCGCTTCAATGACTTGCTCAGGATCTTCTTTGCTATTAATGCCAGCCACATTAGTTACTTCTATACGAGACTGTCCTTTCTGTGCAATTTCAATTTCATACTTGCCCTTTTCATTTAGAGCATGAATTATCTGATTATTGACATCCACAAAATCAATATGGAAACCATTTTTAAATAGAATTTCACCTATAAAACCACGACCGATATTACCGGCACCAAAATGAACAGAATGTTTCATTCAATTTCTCCTTTTCCTATTTGAGGGACATATATACTAGATGACAAATGACGAAATTCAATTATTCAACAGCATCAAATAAGCGCAATACTTCCTCTTTTGACTGAGCATCTGCTAGTTTAAGAACATTATCTACATCTGCACAGAAGATAGAAATTTTCTGAATAATTTCTAAGTGTTCATTACCAATACCAGCAATACCAAAAAGAACCGTTGCCACTTGAGGGTTAGATACATTCCCAAAATCAACCCCTCTAGGGACTTGAACGACTGTAATACCAGACTTGAGGACATCATTTTTTGCTGCATCTGTTCCATGCGGTATGGCGATAAAGTTACCCATGTAAACAGATAGCTCTTTATCTCGCTCAATCATGGCTTCAATATAGTCTTCATTAACATATCCACCCTCATAAAGAACTTGCCCACAATAACAAATAGCTTCCTCCTTGTTAGAAAATTGTTTATTAAGCTTAATCAAATGTTTTTCAAGTTTCATATTAGTTCTCCAATTTCTTAATTTTTTCGTTAAAAATAGTATTTAGCATCTGATAAATAATGGATTGATTTCCCGTCTTGTAAATCTCTGTATAAAGATGATTTTCAATAATCGACTGACTGATAGCTGTCATTAAATCTCTCGCTTCCTCGCTAGCTTCTTTAGACATTAGCATTAGCAGACACCTTTTGACCTCTTCTTCCTCTCGTTTCATTGACAATGCGGAGATAGGTAGTTTGAGTTCAAACATAGTAAAACTATTTGTTGTTACTTTGCTAGACTGACTATGTAAAAGCACCAGACCAGTATTAGGAATAGCCATAGGACTATTCTGGAAGTGAGATAACAATTTTCTTGTTAGGTAATCTCTGTCACTCACATTCTTCTGATATTGGATGATTTGTTCTACCGTGTGCTCAAATGATTGATTATTTTCCAATTGAACCAACTCGAATTGACTCAAAAGCTGACTACTAGATATTAAATAATCTTGCAAGTCATAACTTTTCTCTGGAGCGATAGCATCACGCGCGACAATTGTACGATGTGCCTGTACATACTGAAGTCGTTCCTGCAATTCAAGCAATTCTTTGACGGTTGGAAAACTAGAAATTACATCGATTTCCTGATTAGTCAGCGGCTTGGTAGATAAAATATAATCATACTGACTGAGATCAATACTGTGGTAATCTACTAGAGACTGAATATCTATCAACTCTACAAAAGGAGCAACACTCTTAATTTTACTGACTAATAAATCTCTAGTGACCCGACGTTCATCCGTTAAAAGCAAAACACGGACTGGATAAATCTCTGGACTACGGCCTAAGCTAGAGATAAAATGTAGGGCAATCATGCCATACTCATACTCTGTATGAAGATATTTCGGAAAAATATCATTCACTAAAAGACTGATGACTGTATAAAGAAATTTATTCCTTTCAACTAAAATCTGGACAGATTCTGGCAAATTTTCACCCTGAAAAAGGATAGGGACGCCTAAACTGAGCCGAATATGATGGAAAAGAAAATTGAATAAAACCTTGTCCTTAAAAAAGTCAATCTTGGTATACATGGAAACCGTATCAATCAGATTTGAAATATTGTAGAAAAATTCACCATCAAATTTCTCCGTAAAGAGCGGATTGTCCTGACGTTTAATGATTAATTCATCCAAGATGCTCGCAAAATAGATAATTTCCTGAATACTATAAAATTGTGCAGTCTGCTTAGAGTAAGCTTGAAAAATTTTTTGAGAAATTTCCAAAGCCTGCTTACTAGTATTAGGTGAATTTTCAATGTTTTGCTCCTGACCTATAAGAGATAACAAGATCGCAAAAAACATCTTCATCCTAGCATCCATATCTGGAAAACCTGACAGTTGCTTATTAACAATCTGACTGGCCAGCCTAGTTCTATCTGCTTCTAAAATATCAAAGCTCCCAAAATTACCGGTTGAAAAATCTGCTACTGAGATACAGTTTGTCAGTAAAATAGCCAAAAATCTTCTCTTACCAACTGAATCACCAGAAATACGATAACCTTTTTGTCGTTCAATTTTCAGATCAAAGTCTAAAAGACGCTTATCAATATCTGAAATATCCTGAATAATAGTTACATTACTGACTTTCATGCATTCTTGCAATGCTTCATTGGTGACAAAACCACTCTCAGTCAGAAGGCGATAGGTAATCAACTCTTGTCTTTCTTGGGGACTATACTCAACTAACACTTCAAGTTCTGTCGGCAAATCATCCAACTCTCCAGTCAAAATATAGTATTTCCCATGCTTCGTTATTTCGATTCCATATTGCTCCATGCTATCTGTCAAATCTGATAAAGTTCGATAAATTGTTCTAGATGAAACCTGTAAGATTTCAGTCATGTCTTGCATTGAAAGCTTCCCTACATGTAGGAAAGCCTTCAATAATTGTTCTTCTCGTTTGGTTAATAGCATTCGTAATTTAGAAACCTCTAGTTCTATTTGTACATTCTAACAGCCATTTTGTCATATTCTGGTGTTGTTACTAAACTATCCACAATAAGAAATTGAGAATTCGGTGCTGTTTGCTGCACTTCTGCCTGTAAAGAAATAGTTGTTACAATCATTATGTTTTTAGAATTAAATTCACCTAATTCTGAAATTTTGGCAGTAGAAACTGGAATACGAATATTCTTGTTTCTAAAGATAGCCCGAATCGTTTCACAGCCCATAGTTGCAGATCCCTGTGCTTTACCATAAGCAACTACTACAGCATCAATATGGTTAAGGTCAATTTCCTGACTATCTACTGATGCTGAAGTTGGTATATCTCCTTCAATTTCTGCTATTGGAGAAGCTCCTGTTAATGAAGCTACAATTTCATCATAACGAGGGGACGCTAAGAAATTATCAACAGAAACATGAATAGCACTTGGACTCTTGTCTTTAGCTCTTGGTGTCAGTTCTTCCTGAGTAACAATTAATGTTTTTGGTGTATCAAGCAAATTTGAGATTGCCTGATTAGATACTGGAATCTCTAGACCTGCTTTTTTAACCTTATCTCGAAGAATACTAGCTCCCATAGCAGAGCTTCCCATACCAGCATCGCAGGCGAAAATGATTTTTTCCACTGAGTCTGTCGAAACAACTGCATCAACAGAAGTTGATACTAACTGACCTTTAGACTGAGCCTTAGCTGCTTGGGTAGCCGCCTGAGCAGCTTCGAGCGAATCCTCAGTTGACTTGTCTGCATGAAGAATAAGGGCTGCTACAAGGAAAGAAACAACTGCTGCCACTAAAACACCTAGAAGAACATTTAGATGGGGCCAAACGCCTTTTGGCGCCGTAGCCATAATCGCAATAATAGAACCTGGTGAAGCTGGAGATTTAAGACCAGCGTCTAAGAGTTGAAAAGTAAAAGTTCCAGAGATACCTCCTGCCATAGCAGCTAAAAATAGAGTAGGCTTCATCATAACATAAGGAAAGTAAATTTCATGAATCCCTCCGAAGAAATGAATAAGCATTGCCCCCCAAGAAGAAGATTTAGCAGAACCTTTACCGAATACAGCATAAGCTAATAGAATTCCCAGGCCTGGTCCAGGATTAGCTTCCAATAGGAAGAGAATTGACTTACCAGCTTGAGCTACCTGTTCTACTCCCAGAGGAGTAAAAATGCCATGATTGAGGGCATTATTGAGGAAAAGGACTTTAGCCGGTTCGATGATAATATTAGCTATAGGAAGGAGGCGAGCATTAACAATAGCCTCAACACCATTCCCAACAGCTCCAGTAAGAGTCGATACGACTGGACCGATTGCGTAGAAAGCCAAAAGCAATAATGCAAAACCAACGAGACCAGCTGAGAAATTATTAACTAACATTTCAAATCCGGGACGAATTTTTTCCTGGAACTTTTCATCAAATTTCTTGATAGTCCATCCTCCCAGTGAGCCCATTACCATAGCTCCGATAAACATAGGAACACTAGAACCTGTGATTGCACCAACAGTAGCAATAGCTCCTACAACGGCACCACGTTGACCATGGATCATATATCCACCTGTGTAACCAATCAGGATTGGCAATAAATACGTTAACATAGGACCAACAACAGTAGCTAACTGTTCATTTGGCAGATAGCCATCAGCGATAAAGAGGGCAGTCAACACTCCCCAAGCAATAAATGCTCCAATATTGGGCATAACCATATTTGAAAGCGATGTCCCTAGTTTTTGAACTCTGACTTTCAATGATACTTTTTCTTCCATTAGGATCATCCTCCTTTTCTTAAAACTAGTATATACAAAGTTAAAAACCTTTAAAACTAAAGTTTTGTCACAGATTTTGTGCCAAAACTTTACTTTTGACGAGGCTGGGCAAAAAGGCTTAAAAATGATAAAACGCATCATATCAGGTGTACAAAACCTTAATATGATGCGTTTTATCATGGAAAGATTTACTGAATTTTCTCTTCAAATTGAGTTTTTGCCCAGCTTCCTCTTTTTATAGTAGTTTGAAATAAGATACGAACAAATCAATTGGAAAATTCAAATTAATTTCTAGAAATATTTTAGTATTCCTGTGTACTGTTCTAAATTCAATCTGCTATAATTATTGAAAAGTAAACCCCTATCATCATTTGTAACATAAAAAATAGGCTGTAAAACCTTATAGGATAAACCTATGGCTTTACGCCCGTATATTCATAGATTCTATTCTACCGTTACTGATTTAGCAAGGTTACGTGGTTTGTCCACATCAAGACCACGGTGGAGGGTTGCAAAGTAAGCGACCAATTGCGTTGGTACGACCATTGAAATTGGTGAGAGGTAAGGGTGTACAGTCGTAAGGACGATATCGTCTGTCTCTTTAGCAACATTTTCTTCTGCGATAGTGAGGACTTTTGCACCACGGGCTGCCACCTCTTGGATATTTCCACGAGTGTGGTTGGCAAGGACTGGATCTGACAAGAGAGTCAAAACAGGTGTTCCTTCTTCAATCAAGGCAATAGTTCCGTGCTTGAGTTCTCCTGCCGCAAAGCCTTCACACTGGATGTAAGAAATCTCTTTAAGTTTGAGACTTGCTTCCATGGCTACGTAGTAATCTTGACCACGTCCGATGTAAAAGGCGTTACGAGTTGTTTCAAGTAGCTCACGAACCTTGACTTCAATGGTTTCTTTCTCTGAAAGAGTTGATTCGATAGACTGAGCTACGATTGACAACTCATGAACTAAATCAAAGGCTTGCGCTTTGGCATTGCCATTTGCTTCTCCGACTGCTTTTGCAAGGAAGGCAAGGGCTGCAATTTGCGCTGTATAGGCCTTGGTTGAGGCTACGGCAATTTCAGGACCTGCGTGAAGGAGCATGGTATGGTTAGCTTCACGTGAAAGGGTTGAACCTGGGACATTTGTCACTGTCAAGCTTGGGATTCCCATTTCATTAGCCTTGACCAAAACCTGACGGCTATCCGCTGTTTCACCAGACTGGCTGATAAAGATGAAAAGTGGTTTCTTGCTGAGAAGTGGCATACCGTAGCCCCACTCAGATGAGATTCCAAGTTCAACTGGCGTATCTGTCAATTCTTCCAACATTTTCTTAGAAGCAAATCCTGCGTGGTAAGATGTTCCAGCTGCAAGGATGTAGATACGGTCTGCGTCTTGAACAGCCTTGATAATAGCTGGGGCTACGACAACTTGACCAGCCTCATCTGTGTAGGCTTGGATAAGTTTCCGCATAACCGTTGGTTGCTCGTCAATTTCCTTGAGCATGTAGTAAGGATAAGTTCCCTTACCGATATCAGACAAGTCAAGTTCAGCAGTGTAGCTAGCACGCTCACGACTGTTGCCATCATAGTCTTGAACTTCCACACTATCCGCCTTGACGATTACCAACTCTTGGTCATGAATTTCCATGTATTGGTTGGTTTCACGAATCATAGCCATAGCATCTGAGCAGACCATGTTATAGCCTTGTCCAAGACCAATCAAAAGTGGTGATTTATTTTTAGCCACGTAGATGACTTCCGGAGTTTGTGAGTCAACCAAGGCAAAAGCATAAGAACCACGGATGATGTGAAGAGCTTTTTTGAAGGCTTCAAGAACTGACAAGCCATCTTCTTCCGCAAATTTTCCAATCAAGTGAACGGCAATTTCCGTATCTGTTTGCCCCTTGAAGTGGTGACCTGCAAGGTATTCTTCCTTGATTTCAAGGTAGTTCTCAATCACTCCATTGTGAACCAAGACAAAACGTTCTGTCTCAGAGCGGTGTGGGTGAGCATTGTCTTCCGTTGGTTTCCCGTGAGTAGCCCAACGAGTATGTCCGATACCAGTTGTTCCCTCAACATCAGCTGTCTTGGCAGACAATTCTGCGATACGACCAACAGCCTTCACCAAATGGTTCTCAGCACCACCTAGGACAAAAATTCCCGCAGAATCATAGCCACGGTATTCGAGCTTCTCAAGTCCTTGAATCAAAATATCAGTTGCATTTGTGTTTCCAACAACACCAACAATTCCACACATAGTATATACGACACAGACCAGCTGTGCTTTCTCCTTAAAATTGGTATAGTCTAATTCCTCTTTTATAGAACCAGCAAAAACAGTATATACTTGTTTCTTTCACTTGTCAAGAGTAAAAATTGGTATAGTTCAAATTAAGCTCCTGTAAGCAAAAAACTCTGACCAATTGGGATAATCAGTCAGAGTTCTTTTTAAAACCCATTATTATCGCTTAATTCCTTGAACCAGTGCCCTGATTTCTTCAGACGACGTTCTTGCGTTTCCAAGTCTAATTCGACCAAACCATAGCGATTTTTATAGCTATTGAGCCATGACCAGCAATCAATAAAGGTCCAGATTAAGTATCCTTTACAGTTGGCTCCATCTTTAATGGCACGGTGAAGTTCACGAAGATGACCTTTTACAAAGCCAATACGGTAATCATCTTGAATCATCCCATCTTGACGGAATTTTTCTTCCCCTTCAACACCCATACCATTCTCTGTCAACATCCATTCGATATTACCATAATTTTCCTTGATATTTTGAGCAATGTCATAGATCCCTTGCTCATAAATCTCCCAGCCACGATGAGGATTGATTTTACGTCCAGGCATCACATAAGGCTCGTAAAAATGTTCGGGTAAGAGTGGACTCTCTGGATGCTTAGCAAATCGAGGTGCCATAACACGCAAAGGCTGATAGTAGTTGACACCAAGGAAATCCACTGTATTGTCACGAATGACTTCCAACTCCTCCTCCGTAGCATCAGGCAAGAGACCGTATTCATGTAAGATTTCTACCAACTCCTGTGGATAAGTCCCCAAAACAGACGGATCTAAGAAAGATTGGGCCTGAAAAAGGTCCGCAATACTAGCAGCCTTGACATCAGCAGGATGCTGGCTACGTGGATAAGCCGGTGTCAAGTTGAGGACAATCCCAATCTTGGAATCAGGCAAGAGTTCATGACAAGCCTTAACCGCCCGACTGCTAGCCAATTGTGTGTGGTAGGCTACTTTAACCGCCGCTTCTGCATCCACCTTATGTGGATAATGGGCATCGTAAAAATAGCCAAATTCCACAGGAACGATTGGCTCGTTAAAGGTAATCCATTGATCCACTAAATCTCCATAAGTCTCAAAACAAAAACGAGCATAGTCTTCATAAGCTGAGACAGTCCCCTTATTTTCCCAACCATCACCATCCTCTTGAAGGGCAAAAGGCAAATCAAAATGATAAAGATTGACTAAAAGACGAATCCCTTTGGCCTTAATAGCCTCAAAGACCTTACGATAAAAATCCACACCTTGAGGATTGACTTCCCCACGCCCTTGTGGAAAAATCCGTGACCACTGAATAGAAGTCCGAAAGGCCGTGTGACCAGTTTCTAACAGTAGCTCAATATCCTTTTCCCAATTTTCATAAAAGGTCGATGTCTTATCTGGACCAATCCCATTATAGTAACGGTTTGGCTCCACTTGGTACCAATAATCCCAGAGATTATCTCCCTTACCGTCACCAGCTACACGTCCTTCTGTTTGTGGTCCAGAAGTAGAGGATCCCCAGACAAAATCCTTTGGAAATCTTAGCATACACTTACCTCTTTATCTACTCATTTTTCCCATTATACAGAAAAAACAAGGTAAAAACTAGTTACATTTTTTCCTTGTTTTTCTTCTGATTATAGTTTTTATTTCTTGCTTAAGATTTCAAGCGTTTCGAGCACATTATCTGCATGAACTTCGATAGTGTCACCAGTCGCTTTAATCTTAACTTCTACGATGCCATCAGCCGCTTTCTTCCCAACAGTGATACGGATTGGCAGCCCAATCAAGTCACTATCGCTGAATTTGACTCCGACACGTTCATTACGGTCGTCTGTCAAGACTTCGTAACCTGCTCCCATCAAGCTTGCTTCAAGTTTTTCTGTCAAGGCTTGCGCTTCTTCGTCCTTGACATTGACAGTGATCAAGTGCACATCAAATGGTGCCAATTCTTTAGGGAAGTTGATTCCCCAAGCGTAACGGTATTCACCTTTTGGTGTTTTGTTAACAAAGAGGCGAGCGTGTTGCTCCATCACTGCTGAAAGGAGACGGCTGACACCGATACCGTAACATCCCATGATGATTGGCACAGCACGACCATTTTCATCCAAAACATCTGCTCCCATGCTTGCTGAATAGCGAGTGCCAAGTTTAAAGATGTGACCAATTTCGATACCACGCGCAAAGTTAAGGACTCCTTGCCCGTCTGGTGAAATTTCACCCTCACGAACTTCACGGATATCCACATATTCTGCAGTAAAATCACGGCCTGGATTCACACCAGTCAAGTGGTAGCCATCTTCGTTAGCACCCACAACTGCATTATGGACATCTTGCACCTTCCTGTCTGCGATGATTTTAACATTCTCTGGCAAACCAACTGGTCCAAGTGAACCGAATCCTGCTTGAACAAGATTCGCCACTTCTTCTTCGCTAGCAACGTCAAAGAAATCTGCTCCCAAGTAGTTTTTCAACTTGACTTCGTTGAGTTGGTCATTTCCAACTAGAAGGGCTGCAACAAGCTCACCATCTGCCATGTAGAAGAGGGTTTTAATCGTTTGTTCTTCTGGAACATTGAGAAAGGCTGCAACTTCATCGATTGACTTAACATCTGGCGTTGCAACACGAGTCACTTCTTCTTCAGCGACAACACGGTTGCTTGGTTTGTACTCGTTTGTTGCCATTTCTAAGTTAGCTGCATAGCTAGACTCACTTGAGTAAGCAATGGTATCTTCACCAGAGACTATCCATTTGAGCAATTCTGCCTTGATTTCTTCTTGCACTTGATCAGGAATTTCGTCAAATGAGGCAACTGACTTGTCCAAGACAACCCAGCGGTCAAGGTCTGTACGAGCAGATGTAATGGCCATAAATTCTTGGCTATCCTTACCACCCATGGCTCCACCGTCACCAATAATAGCCTTGAAGTCTAAACCACTACGAGTGAAAATACGCTCATAAGCAGCCTTGTACTCATCATAAACACTGTCCAAGCTATCATAGTTAGCGTGAAAGCTGTAAGCATCCTTCATGATAAACTCACGTGTACGGAGAAGTCCATTACGTGGGCGTTTTTCATCACGATACTTAGGCTGGATTTGGTAAAGGTTGAGTGGCAATTGCTTGTAAGACTTAACAGAATCACGGACAATAGCTGTAAAGGTTTCTTCGTGTGTTGGACCTAGGATAAAGTCTGATTTTTCACGGTTTTTTAGTTTGTAAAGGTCTTCACCGTAAGTTTCGTAACGACCTGATTCGCGCCACAATTCTGCACTGAGAAGGGCAGGAACCAACATCTCAACGGCACCAATCTTGTCGAATTCTTGGCGCATGATATTTTTAGCTTTTTCAATCACACGATTAGCAAGTGGTAGGTAAGAATAAACACCTGCAGATACTTGGCGAACATATCCAGCACGCAACATAAGAGCATGGCTGATAACTTGAGCATCGCTTGGCATTTCGCGAAGCGTTGGGATAGGCATTTTACTTTGTTTCATAATATTCCTCGATTATCTAAAAAAGAGTCGCATAATGTCATTCCAGGTCACAGCAATCATCAAGACAACCATGATGACCACTCCGGCCAAGGTGACATAGGTTTCAATTTCTTGTTTCAATGGTTTGCGGCGGATAGCTTCTAGGATATTGAGCACAATCTTACCACCATCCAGAGCTGGAATCGGAATAAGATTAAAAATCCCGATATTGATGGAAATCATTGCCAAGAAGTACAAGACATTCTCAATTCCATTTTTAGCAGCATCACTACTTGCCTTAAAGATGGCAACAGGTCCACCCAACTTGTTCAAATCCGGTTGGAAAATCAGATTTTTCAGTGCTGATAAAATTCGTAGGGCCGAGTCAGCAGCAGTTGTAAAACCACCTACAAACATGGATAGAAAGTCCGACTTAATTCCCGGTTGAACACCTAGAAGGTAACGGCCTTGACTTTCTTCCGGAGTAACAGTGACTTGTTTGTCACTCCCCTTTTCAGAAATAGTCACATCCAAAGTCGGTGCCGTCTTATCTTTGGTTTCTGTTTCCACAGCTTGGATCAAGCTTTCCCAGTTGCTAACCTCATGTGAGCCAATCTTGGTAATTTGTGCCGTTTCTGGTACTCCTACCTTGGCCAAGGCACCTTGGGGCATGATATGGAACTGATTGGTATCAACATCTCTGACACCACCCTGCATGAAGATTAAAATCCAGAAAACAACAACCCCTAAGATAAAGTTATTCATAGGACCTGCAAAATTGGTAATCAGTTTGCCCCAGATAGTCGCATTTTGATATTGAACATCTAAAGGTGCAATCCGAACCTCAGTACCATCTGCTTCCACAACCGTTGCATCGTGATCCACTGCAAATGTTTTTTCTTCTTCCAGAACCAATCCTTTGATAAAGAGCTTGTCTTCAAAATCAAACTGGGTCACCTGCATAGGGAGGGCTGTTTGATCCAATTTTTTACCTGAGAGATTGATGCGTTTAACCTTACCATCATCAGCAAGTGTCAAACTAACAGGCGTTCCTGTCTTGATTTCAGTTGTATCATCACCCCAACCGGCCATGCGGACATAGCCACCCAGAGGCAAGATTCGAATGGTATAGGCCGTTCCATCCTTGCCAATGTGAGCAAAAATTTTAGGTCCCATACCGATGGCAAATTCACGTACTAAAATCCCTGATTTCTTGGCAAAGTAGAAGTGCCCGAACTCGTGCACCACTACAATAATCCCGAAAACCAGAATAAAGGTTAAAATTCCGAGCATAGCGTTTCCTCCGTCTTTTGATTAAAAGAGTCCAAATAAGTGCATGATTGGAAATACAAGCAACATACTATCGAAACGATCCAAAACACCACCATGTCCAGGGATAAATTTCCCAGAATCCTTAACACCAAAATGACGTTTGATCGAACTTTCTAGTAAATCACCAAATTGTCCAGCAATACTAAAGAAAATAGCAAAGACTGACATCTTGTAAATTCCATATGGAAGAGCAACTGTACTGTCAACTATCATAAAGATAATGGTTACTAAAATCGCTCCTAAAATACCACCCAAGGCACCCTCAAGGGTTTTATTAGGCGATACCCTTGGTGCTAACTTTCGTTTCCCATAGTTCATCCCAACAAGATAGGCACCACTGTCTGTCGCCCAGACGATACACAAGGCTAAGAGAGCCTTGTCCAAACCTGCAACACGAGCATCTAGTAAAGCATTAAATCCAAAGCCCACGTAGAAGCTCATAGCAAGAGGGAAAACCGCATCCTCAATCGTATAAGACTTGCTAAACACAGTCGTTCCTAACATGATTGAAATCAAAACACTATAGGCAACCACATTCCCATCAACTGGCAAAAAAGTCAGGTAATTCTCCAAGGGAATGGTCAAGGCAAAGGTTGCAAAGAGGGTCAAGAGGCCCTCCATAGTCATGGTCTCTAGACCTCTCATCCTCAAAAGTTCATGCATGGCTAGCATGGCTATGATTCCGATTGCTATCTGAAGCAAGAGTCCCCCAATCATCAAAATCGGTAGGAAAATAGCCAGTGCAATCCCTGCAAACAAGGTTCTTTTCTGTAAATCCTGTGTCATATTTCCTCCTAAACTCCTCCAAATCGGCGATGACGACGATTGTAGGCAAGAATGGCTTCCTGCAAGGCCGCCTCGTCAAAATCAGGCCACAAGGTATCTGTAAAATAGAGTTCACTATAGGCCCCCTGCCATGGTAGGAAATTACTCAAACGCAATTCTCCACTGGTACGGATAATCAAGTCTGGGTCTCGTAAGTCCTTAGGTAAATGCTGGGTAAAAAGATAATTACCAATCAACTCCTCTGTGATGTCACCTGGGTTGATTTTGGCATCTAAAACATCCTGAGAAATCAACTTAAGAGCCTGTGTAATCTCAGCACGTCCACCATAGTTAAGAGCAAAATTAAGAATCAAACCTGTGTTGTTCTTAGTCAATTCCTCAGCCTTGGTCAGAGCTTCAAAGGTTTGCTTAGGCAGGCGGTCCGTTTCTCCGATCATTTGAATCTTAACATTATTCGCATGCAGTTCCGGGACATAATTATCATAAAACTCTACTGGCAAGTTCATGATAAACTTGACTTCCTGATCTGGACGGGTCCAGTTTTCCGTAGAAAAAGCATAGACCGTAATAACCTTGACGCCCAGTTTGTTGGCTGCCTTGGTCACGGTTTGCAATGCTTCCATGCCCGCCTTATGTCCAAAAACTCGCGGTTGCATACGTTTTTTAGCCCAACGGCCATTGCCATCCATGATGATGCCGATATGAGCAGGAACCTGTGTCGGAACCTCTACTTCCACAGCCTTATCTTTCTTAAAAAATCCAAACATGATCTTATTCCTATTCAAAAATCTATCGTTTCATTATACCATATTTCCCCATTTTCTTCTATCACTAAGCTATTTATTCTCAGGCACCAAGCCCATTTTTCAAAAAAATAAGCCGCCTGATTGGGCGACTTTATTTTTATAGGGAGATTATTATGAAAAAGTTTTAGGAGTTTAAGTTAAGGTCTTCTTAACTTATGAACTTAGTGTACACTCCCTAGCTTAAAGTTTCCTTAAGTATTTTTAAAAATCAAATTTTTCCATTTCTCCTGCCAATTTTTCTTGGATAAACGTGTTTGATAGAGTTCCATTCGTTCTTGATTCTCTAAAAAATGAGGAGTTGGACGAACTTGAAAATTCAAAATATCCTCCAGACCGTATGGAGTAAAGAGTTCCAAAGCAGATTCTTCATTCAAGCGCAGTCCAACAGCCGTACATCGTTCTGGATACTTACTCATAGCATCACGGGAACTGGTATAGGGAGCAGTATGAGGGCTGTGCTGGTGCATATAGACTTGATTTTTCAATTCCCACTGGTACTGAGGAAAGTCCTCTCGCAGTTTTTTCTCCAGTAATAAGGTTTCCTCATAAGAAATATCCGGATCAAAGAAAATCACATCTACATCTGTTTCAAAGTCAAAAGGTGATTTGTCTGACAAGAGATTCCAGATGAAATTTCTGACAGAACCTGCTGCCAACCAGGAATCTGTCAACTCCAGGTTTTGGATGATAGTCAGAATAGCCATCATATCTGGATTTTTTCTAAAAGCCTCTAGAATTTCTTGCTTATTTTTCATTGTACTCATACCCCAAATGCTCATATGCCTTAGCAGTCGCCATCCGTCCAGACCGTGTCCGCATGATAAAACCTTTTTGAATCAAGTAAGGCTCATACATGTCTTCTACAGTCTCACGCTCCTCGGCAATATTGACAGAAAGAGTTCCTAATCCGACAGGGCCACCACCGTACATCTCAATCATGGTGCGAAGGATTTTTTGATCCACATAGTCCAAACCTTCGTGGTCAACATCCAGCATAGTCAAAGCCTTATCGGTAATAACATCATCGATAACCCCATTCCCCATTATCTGGGCAAAATCGCGCACGCGCTTGAGGAGACGATTGGCAATACGAGGGGTCCCACGACTACGTAGGGCCAACTCAGATGCTGCCTCATGAGTGATTTCCATCTCAAAAATATCTGCCGTCCGCTCGACAATTTCTGTCAAGTCAGCATGGGCATAATACTCCATATGGCCTGTAATCCCAAAACGTGCCCGTAGTGGATTTGAGAGCATACCAGCCCGAGTCGTCGCACCAATCAAGGTAAAAGGTGGTAACTCCAAATGAACACTACGACTACCCTCACCAGCCCCAATCATAATATCTATGTAGAAGTCCTCCATAGCACTATAAAGCACCTCTTCCACTGACATTGGCAAGCGATGAATCTCATCAATAAAAAGGACATCCCCAGGCTCTAAATCATTCAAAATTGCTACCAGATCACCGGCTTTTTCAATGACAGGCCCAGAGGTCTGCTTTAGATTTACACCTAGTTCGTTGGCAATAACAAAGGCCATGGTCGTTTTTCCCAAGCCTGGAGGCCCAAATAAGAGCACATGATCCAGCGCTTCATCCCGCATTTTGGCAGCCTCAATAAAGATTTGTAGCTGGTCCTTGACCTTGTCCTGCCCAATATATTCACGTAAGTACTGAGGACGGAGCGTGCGTTCTACTAACTCCTCATCCCCCATTATCTCATTATCTAAAATTCTACTCATAGCTCTATTATATCAAAAAACCAAGCCACAAACAAAAAAGCCACTGGATTGGTGCCTCCCGAGTTTAGCACTTATGTTGGTTGTATAATATTATACGGCACTTCTACACCGCCTACGAAAGGAGGGGAGGTAGCCCATGATGGAATTAGTACTCAAAACTATCATCGGACCAATTGTGGTCGGTGTCGTTCTTCGATTAGTCGATAAATGGCTAAACAAGGACAAATAGTGTCAAAAAAGACCCTAAGCTTAATGTGGAAGTTAGCTTGGGGTCTTTTCTAGCCTATGATATAGAACTAGTACTCAATTCCTTTTTATTATCCCATAGTTCACGAATTTTGTCAAAGGTTTATATCCTCATCCATTCAGCTTCTACAACTTTAGAATCTGTCCAATAAAGTTTATAAGATTTAGAGAAAGCTATTGAAAAATGATATTTAGAAAACTTCCGAAAAGCCTGAAATAGAGCCAAAAAAACTCCACCTGATTGGGTGACTCCTAAGTTTAACACATATGTGGTATAATATTATTCGGCACTGCTACACCGCCTACGAAAGGAGGTGAGATAGCCCATGATGGAACTAATCCTTAAAACTATCATCGGACCGATTGTAGTCGGTGTTGTTCTTCGCTTATACTCAATGAAAATCAAAGAGCAAACTAGGAAGCTAGCCGCAGGCTGTACTTGAGTACGGCAAGGTGAAGCTGACGTGGTTTGAATTTGATTTTCGAAGAGTATTAGTCGATAAATGGCTAAACAAGGACAAATAGTGTCAAAAAAGACCCCAAGCTTAATGTGGAAGTTAGCTTGGGGTCTTTTCTAGTCCATGATATAGAACTAATCCTTAATTCCTCTCCATTATCCCACAGTTCACAAAATTTGTCAAAACTTTACTCTTTAACCGCTGTACGACAAGACGTTCAAGATTAAGCGAAAGTTATCGGAAAATGATGTTTAGAAAACTCCCGAAAAGCCTGAAATAGAGCCAAAAAACTCCACCTGATTGGGTGGAGTTAAGGGAGATTATTATGAAAAAGAAAAGTTTAGGATTTTATTAAATAAAGTTAGGAGGTCTTTATTTAATAACTATATGATACAAGACAAAGCTTAAAACTAGCTTAACTTTTCTCAAATTCTAGCATTTTTTAAAAATTTCTATCAGCATCACCTCACCCCACAAAAAAGTCACCTGATTAGGTGACTTCATTAGGAGATTATGATGAAAAAAAGTTTTAGGATTTCATTAAATAAAATTAGGAGGTCTTTATTTAATGACTATATGATACTAGACCATCCTTAAACTTTGCTTAAGAAAAAACAAGTTTTGTTATTTTTCTCGATTCGCCCAAGTCATTCCTATACAATCATAGGTGGATAAGACTTCAAAACCCATAGAACGATAAAATTTTACGTTTTTTTCTATCTCTTCTGTCACCAGCTGGACTTGATAGGCATCTTTGTAATCCTCTAAAGCCTTTTTCATCAAGACACTACCAATCCCTTGACGCTGATAGATTGGTAAAATGATTAAATCCTGAACCAATACTGATGAGAATCCATCTCCAACCAAACGAATCAAGCCCACCACAGCATCGCCATCAAGTGCCACATAAATCGCTAATGAATGAGATAAGGCCTGCTCCAGCATCTGAGGTTGATGGGTATAATTTGTCCAACCGACAGCCTGATAGAGATGCAAAACATCCTCTAGCTTGACAATTTCTTGCTTTTTAATAGTAATCATCTCAACACCTCTTAGAGTTCTCTCAAGCTCTTGTATTGCCGTCCATTTTTATCAAAATTTTCAGGAGCCAACCATATTTCTAAACGAGCTTTGGCTTGAGGCCAGTCCTTATCAATCATGGACAACCAATCCGTATCCCTCGTACGCCCCTTATAAACCACTGCCTGACGGAAGGTTCCTTCATAAATAAAGCCCAAACGCTCCGCTGCTCGTCTTGATGGCAGGTTAAGAGCATCGCATTTCCACTCATAGCGACGATAGTTAAGCTCCTCAAAGACATAGCAAGCCAAGAGATACTGGGCTTCTGTCCCTATCCGTGTCCCCCTGAGCTCTGGAGAAAAAGTGACAGCTCCCACTTCTATTACTCGGTTATTCTGGTCAATGCGCATGAGAGAAAAAGTTCCCAAAGTCTTACCAGTTGCCTTGTCTATGATTGCATAGTAAAAACGGTCCTTACGAGCCAACATCTGATTTAAGAGGGTAACCAGTTCCTCTCTGTCTGTCACTGGTTCCTGAAAGAGGTATGTCCACATCTCCCGAGGCGTATCAGGGCCATAAACAGCTAATAAATCCTCCGCATGCTTTTCTACCGAGAGAGCCTCTATTCGAGCATAACGCCCTTCTAAAAAATCAATAGAAGGCAGTGCACCGGGTGTATAACCTTCCATTGACTCACCAATCATCTGACCATATTCGTTTACTGGCATTTTTCTTCTCCTTGTTTTACGCTGAAAATACTATATCACAAATTGTTCTCTTTGGAAACTGGCACTGTCTTCAAGCTTCATCCTCAACACTATATTAGTGACCCGTTTTCTGTCTTTTATCCTCTAAGGCTTGATTAATTCGTTGGGTGAGTTTGTGAGTTTGCCAGATTTGATACAACCATATCAATCCATAAATTAACAAGAAAAAGAACCAAAGCAAGGGACTCCACAAGGCTGAACCCCAACCAAAAAATAGAGAGGTCAATACTAAAATAGTAGCTGTCACTAATAAATGAACTCCTACACGTATACTAAAAGCAAGAAACTCTAGCTTTTCAAGTATTAAAGTCAATACCCCCATAATTCCACCCATTAAAAACAGAGCTAGAATATTTTTTATCATTGGTTCAGGATAGGTAATACCTGGATAAAACTGAGTCAACACCATCATACTCAAATAAAAGAAGGAAGCCGTACGCATTCCCGATACAAAATAATCAATTAATCGTTTCATGATTTCCTCCTATAAACCTAGATAATTCATTAAGGACTTGACGTATTTCCTACTCACACTAGACTTGATACCCCGAGTCATTTTAGCCATCATGTTCCCTGAAAAACTATCTGATAACGATTCTAAGTGGTCAATGTTTATAATTGAATGGCGTGATATCTGTATAAAGTTACGCCGATTAATCCGATTCTGAAAGTTTATCAATGTTTCCTTAGTTTTATAAATCCCATCTACCGTATAAATGGTTAATAAATTCTTGTCAATATCAGCTAGAATAAGATCCTCAATCTTCACCATGACCAGATAATCATCTGTTCGAATAGGAATGACCACCTGATTGGTTTTTGAAAATTGTTCTAAATACTCCATGACTTCTCTTGCTTGGTCAGTTAATTGAGCTGCCTGAATTACAATATGTGGGTCCTTTTCTGAAAACTCTGCCTTCATTTCAAAACGAATCTTCATTTTCTCTCCAATATACTTTTATTTTCTCCTGCTAAACACTTTAACAAATAAAAGCCAAATAAGAATAGCGACGAGACTGATAATAACCACTATAAAGTATGTCTCTTCCTTTGTCAATAGTTCTTGCCAGTTGATTTGGATTCCCATTTTTTCTTGAAATTCCTTTAACAATCTGCTATTTCCTGTAAATGCGGTCTCTAATGGTTCTTTCATTAAAATTTGTCGATAAAGAGAAGCAATATAAGTTGTAGGGGTACACTTCATGATAATCTGTGCAAAATCAGGTAAAACTCCAATGGGGACATAAGTTCCTACTAAAAATCCAGAAGCAGTTCCCACTATAGTTGCCAGTTTGCCAAGACTATCTACAGATTGAAAACGATAAATCAAGAGAATATTTATCAAACTTGAAAGCAGACTACTTAACAACATAATCAAAGCAATTTCCGGTAAATGACTGATAACTGGACTTTCTTTAAAATAAAGCCCCATAACAGCAAACATAAACACCTGCATGAGAAAAGAGATCGCAATACTACTGATTAGATAGGACACCTGTAAACCCCAGCTACCTAAATCTGTCAAGAAAAGATTTTGATCCACTTGATTTTCACGATCCTGCACCATTTGTGTAAGAGCCGTAAAACTGGTTGTAATCCCAGTCACAGCTAAGGTCCCACCCATCAGCCAGTTATTTAAAAGATTCGTATTATCAGGGAGTTGAGACCAAGCATCCGTCAAGTTCTTCTGCAAAAAAATGATATAAAGGAGGAAGGAAATCAATGCCCCCAATAATGAGAAAAATACTCCTGAACGATTACGAAAATATAAGATAAAATTCCGTTTCAATAAAGCTAACATTAGCGAACCTCTCTTCCTGTAAGTGCAATAAAGGCATCATCCATGGTACCTGGACGAAACTCAAAAGAATCAATTTCTTCTCGAACTTTTGCCAAATATTCAATAGCTTCCTGTGACGTCCTTGGATAAAAAATATATTCCAACTCATTTTCTCTCTTTACTGTCATTCCAGTCTGTAGCAACTTTTCTAAATCCTTCATTTCCTTAAAACGAATTTTTAGGATATTAGATGCATACTGACTTTTGATAGCAGTCGCAGAACCTTGCGCAATCACTTCCCCATGATCAACGATATAGATCTGATCCGCTTCATCCGCTTCATCCAGATAATGAGTCGTTAAAATAATAGTCATCCCTTCATCCTTTTGTAGTCGAGACAGTAAATCCCAAATGGCTTTGCGAGTCTGAATATCTAGACCTGTCGTTGGTTCATCTAAGAAAAGAATATCTGGCTGTGAAAGAAGAGCACGCGCTATATCAACCCTACGTTTTTGCCCACCTGACAAAGTCCCATATAGTTGCTTCTGGAAAGCAGTCAAACCCAGTTGATGGATCAAATCATCCACACGACTTGCTACAATCTCCTTATACTGTTGAGCACGAATCGTAAGATTTTCCCTAACCGTCAACATCTCATCCAGTACACTAGATTGAAAAACAACTCCGATTTTCGTATTTGGTGCATATCGAATCTGACCTTGTGTCGGCTTTTTCAAACCGATTAACATGGAAATAGTGGTTGATTTCCCTGCACCATTGGGACCCAAAATAGCATTAAAACTCCCTTTTTCAAACTCTAACTGAATATCGTCAACAGCCATATAATCGCCGTACCATTTGGTCAAATGTTTAGCTTGTAAAATCATATTTCTTCCCTCCTTTTATCTCACTAGTTTAACAAAAAGTATGAAAGAAAAATCGACTTTTGAGATAAGTGGTTGAAATGAGAGGTTAAGTGGTGAGATGGTGGAAACAGAATTATATTTTCATTCAAAAAATCCTCCAGATTCTACTCTGAAGGATTCCTATCTTATTTCACAACAATGTTAACCAATTTATTCGGTACACTAATCACTTTCACGATGTCCTTACCGTCAATTTCTGCTTTGACTTTTTCATCCGCTAGAGCAATTTCTTGCAATTCTTCGCGTGATAGGTCTTTAGCAACCATGACTTTAGCACGGACTTTTCCTTTGATTTGGATAACAATTTCGACTTCGTCTTCAACTAGTTTGCTTTCGTCCCATGTTGGCCAAGCTACGTAAGAGATTGACTCACCTGTTGCTGCAACTGTTTGCCAAAGTTCTTCTGCCAAGTGAGGTGCAAATGGGGCAATCAATTGGATAAATCCTTTGGCATAGTCAACATAGAGCTTGTCTTCCTTGTTAGCCGCATTGACAAAGACCATAAGTTGGGCAATAGCTGTGTTGAACTTCATAGACTCGATTTGCTCAGTAACAGATTTGACTGTTTCATTGTAGACCTTATCAAGAGCGCCATTGTTTTCCGCAAGGATTTCCTTGCTTGTAATCAAACGGTAAACACGGTCAAGGAACTTACGGCCTCCTTCCAGACCTTCTTCTGACCAAGCAATCGAAGCATCAAGTGGTCCCATGAACATTTCATAGACACGAAGGGTATCGGCACCGTATTGTTCCACCACATCGTCTGGGTTAACAACGTTCTTGAGGGATTTAGACATCTTGGCTGGTGCTTGCTCCAACTCTTCTCCTGTTTCCACATGGAAGAAAGAACCGTCACGTTTTTCAACCTTATCGGTTGCCACAAGAGCCCCACGGTGGTCACGGTAGCTTGTTCCCAAAATCATCCCTTGGTTAAAGAGTTTTTGGAATGGCTCTTTTGTTGGAACAACACCAAGGTCATAGAGGAATTTGTGCCAGAAACGAGCGTAAAGCAAATGAAGAACGGCATGCTCTGCACCACCCACGTAGATATCTACTGGCAACCATTGTTTGAGAAGATCCTCATCGGCCAATTTCTCAGTATTGTGTGGGTCAATATAGCGGAGGTAGTACCAGCTTGAACCTGCCCACTGTGGCATAGTATTGGTTTCACGACGACCTTTGACGCCATCCTCACGAGTCACTTCAAGCCAATCTGTCAAGTTAGCTAGTGGACTTTCACCAGTACCTGAAGGACGGATGTCCTTGGTTACAGGCAAGACAAGTGGCAATTCACTTTCAGGGACAGCTGTTGAAGTTCCATCTTCCCAATGAATGATTGGAATTGGCTCACCCCAGTAACGTTGACGGCTAAAGAGCCAGTCGCGGAGACGGTAGGTAACCTTCTCTTGTCCACAGTCTTTTTCTTCCAACCAAGCCACAATCTTGGCAATAGCGTCTTCTTTGTTGAGTCCATCTAGGAAGTCTGAATTGACATGAAGACCATCCTCTGTGTAGGCAGCTTCTTTAACGTTTCCACCTTCAAGTACTTCGACGATTGGAAGGTCAAATTGTTTGGCAAATTCCCAGTCACGTTGGTCGTGGGCAGGAACAGCCATAACGGCACCTGTTCCGTAACTAGCAAGAACGTAATCCGCAATCCAGATTGGAATTTCCTTACCATTGACAGGGTTGATGGCATAAGCACCAGTCCAAACACCAGTTTTTTCTTTGGCAAGGTCTGTACGAGCCAAGTCAGACTTGAGGCTAGCTTGGTGTTTATAGTCTGCTACTGCTTCTGCTTGCTCTGTACTTGTGATAGCATCTACTAATTCATGCTCAGGAGCCAAAACAGTGAAAGTCGCACCGAAAAGGGTATCAGGACGAGTGGTAAAGACAGTAAATTCCTTATCAGTTCCCCTAACCTTGAAGGTTACATTGGCACCAGTTGATTTACCGATCCAGTTGCGTTGCATGTCCTTGATAGACTCTGGCCAATCTAGTTCATCTAAGTCATTGAGCAAGCGCTCTGCGTAAGCCGTGATTTTGAGCATCCATTGGCGCATTGGCTTGCGGACAACTGGATAGCCTCCACGCTCAGACGTTCCATCAGGAAGGACCTCTTCGTTGGCGATGGCTGTTCCCAATTCCTCAACCCAGTTTACTGGCACTTCCGCTTCATAGGCCAAGCCTTTTTCGTAAAGCTTGGTGAAAATCCATTGAGTCCACTTGTAGTAGTTTGGATCGGTTGTACTGACTTCACGATCCCAGTCATAAGAAAATCCAAGCGCATTGATTTGGCGTTTGAAATTAGCAATGTTCTCAGCTGTAAATTCTGCTGGGTCATTACCAGTATCCATAGCATATTGCTCTGCAGGCAAACCAAAAGCATCCCAACCCATTGGGTGAAGGACATTGTAGCCTTGCGCACGTTTGTAGCGGCTGAGAATATCGGTTGCAGTATAACCTTCTGGGTGTCCTACGTGCAGACCCGCTCCAGATGGATAAGGGAACATATCAAGAGCATAAAACTTAGGTTTTGATGCATCTGTTCCAGTCTTAAATGTATGATGTTCTGCCCAGTAGCCCTGCCACTTAGGCTCAATTTCTTTATGATTGTAAAAACTCATGGTCTCTCTCCAATTTTGTGATGTTACTATTATACCATTTTTGAGAGAATTTGGTCTCGTTCTATTCTATACTTTTCTATTTTACCTTGCTCTAAAATTTTTAAACTGCTATACTTATAACAGAAAACCCTTCCAAGGAGGTAGCAGATGTCTCATTCCTTTAAAAAATCTCTCCAAAAAGAAATTCTCCATAGAAGCTCTATCGCAGCCTTTATGACCTCCCTTTTACTGCTCATTTTACTTTTTGGTTTTTCCTATTTTTTACAAAAGCAGCAACTCTCCAAAGATACAAGACAGATTGTAAAACAGGTTCAAGAAATGAAAGAAGCAAATAATGAGCTCCTGACTACCATGAACCATAAAATGATTCTTGGATTTTTGGATGGCAAACACACAGAGCGAGAAGTCTTTAGCTTATTTTACGAGACAAAAGCTAAATTAAAACTTAGTTCTGACCTCATTATTCTAAACGATACAGGTGAATTACTATTTAGTACCAATCGAAATCATCAAGAAAGTATTTTATCTCCCTACTATCTAAAACTGCTCATTCAAAATCCTTCTCAAGATAAAGTTACAGAAAAAATTGCACTCTCTTCAGATAAGCAACATTACACACTCTTTATCAAACCACTACTTCAAAACCAACGAGTTAAGGCCTATACTATTGCTTTCGTAAATGAGAATGATTTCATCTCAAGTTTCCCAATGATCAATTCCAAATACATCATTACCGATAGCTTTGGAAATATGTTCTCCAACAATACAAATCAGTTTACTCGCTCCACTCTTGAAAAATTTGATGAAAAACTCCTACACTCTCGCACCCACTGGTATGCGAATGAACCGCTTATTGTTCAAAAAGAAAAAGTCGGTGCTATTTTTTCAATCTATACTTTTCAATCCTTTTTTCCCATTCCTAGCTTACTCGGCCTAGCCTCCATTCTCACCTTATGTATATTCTTCCTCTACTTTTGGCAAGCAAGGCGAATTGCTCATAAAATTGCGACACACAATGCTGTTCCTATTGAAAGTTTGGTTTACCAACTTCAAGAAATTCCTAAACAAGCAGAAAAAAGGCTTTCTCTACAAACAGGGGATGAGTTTGAGTTTATGGCAGAAAAAATCAACAATATGTTGTACGAATTAGATCAACTTCATCAAAAAATGCTAACCATAGAAAAAGAAAAGTGGATTTTTGAAAGAAAAATGCTGGAAGCTCAGTTCAATCCTCATTTTCTCTACAATACACTTGAGACGATTAAAATCACTTCTTTAATGGATGCTGCTCTCACACAAGACCTGATTCAAAACCTCACGCGCATTCTTCGCTACAGTATCACCGATTTAGAAAAAGAAACAACCATTTGCCAAGATTTAAAGATTATAGAGGATTACCTGATGATTCATAAGATTCGTTTTGAGCACTTTTCTTATGATATTGTCTGCCCAGAAACTGTCGATAATCAATCTATTCCTAAACTTTTCTTGCTTCCTCTAGTAGAAAATGCTATAAAATATGGGATGCAATACCGTATTGATCTTCATATTGATATCCAAATTACCTTGGAAGCAGATTCTCTGACTTTTTTAGTCAAAGATAATGCTGGAGGACTCACAAAACAAGAGCGACTCGCTATTTTAGACTCTTTAGAAAGCCCTCATACCCAGCATGGCATCGTGAACAGCTACAAACGATTGAGTAATTTCTTTTCTGATGTCCAGCTAGATTTAGGAGTCAATCGCCAAGGAGAAACTTGGGTCAAATTTATAACGAAAGGACTAACTCATGTTTAAGCTCATTATCGTAGAAGACGAACACCTCATTCGAAAATGGCTAGAGATTGCCGTAGACTACTCTGCCTTGGGTATCCAAGTCGTAGGAACTGCCAGTCACGGTCAAGAGGGAATGAAACTCATCCAAGAAAAAGAACCTCATATTGTCTTAACAGACATCACAATGCCAATTATGGATGCTTTTATGATGTTTGAAGCCACTCGTACCCTCTCCTATGAAAAAGTTATCTTATCAGGTTATAACGATTTTCAAAACGCCAAAAAAGCCATGCAATATGGAGCAGTTGATTTCTTATCCAAGCCAATTGATACCAAGGAATTGACAGAATGTCTTCAAAACATTGTTTTGCGATTACAAGGTAGCACCTATCAAGAAACTCCTTTTTTAGAAGAATATCAAACTTTACTCACCTCTATCCAACAGATTGATACACAAAACCAAATCATTCAACAAATTATTTCCTTTGTCCACAAGCATTATGCAGAGCATTTTACGATTTCGACTATTGCTGAAGCTTTAAACTATAGCGAAAGCTATCTATATAAAGTGATCAAAGAAGACTTCCCCATGACTCTAAATGAATATATCTTACAATATCGTCTGAAACAAGCTATAGATAAGATGGCTGAATCTCCCAACTCCCCTCTAAGCGACATTTCTGACCAAGTTGGATTTTCAGACTATAAATATTTTGCCAAAGTATTTAAAAAGTATCTCCATATTTCCCCAAAGGAATTGAAATCACTCGGAAGAATAGTAAAATAAGCTATTCTTCTTTTTGTAGAGAATTTTACTCTAATAGAATAGAATTGTCGGTTTTAAAAACGCTTACATTGTTTTAAAATAAACTTAAATAACACAACGGAGGTATCCATCATGAAAAAGAAATGGATGTATTATGCTGCTTGCGGACTAGCCCTTTTTGGTCTTGCTGCTTGTTCTTCTAATGAATCTGCCGATGGCGGTTCATCTGATAAAGGAGACGGCGGTTCGCTAGTCGTTTATTCACCAAACTCAGAGGGCTTAATCGGAGCAACTATTCCTGCCTTTGAAGAGAAATATGGTATCAAAGTAGAACTGATTCAAGCTGGTACTGGAGAACTTTTCAAAAAACTAGAGTCAGAAAAAGAAGCTCCTGTAGCTGATGTCATCTTTGGTGGTTCTTATACACAATATGCTACCCACGGAGAACTCTTTGAAAACTATACATCAAAAGAAAATGATAATGTTATCAAAGAATATCAAAACACAACTGGTTACTCTACACCTTATACACTAGATGGTAGTGTTTTAATCGTCAATCCTGATTTAACGAAAGGCATGAACATCGAAGGATATAGCGACCTTCTCAAACCTGAACTAAAAGGAAAAATCGCAACTGCTGACCCAGCAAACTCTTCTAGCGCCTTTGCTCAATTAACAAATATGCTACAAGCTCAAGGTGGTTACAAAGATGATAAGGCTTGGTCTTATGTAAAAGATCTCTTCACACTTATTGATGGTAAAATCGGTTCAAGTTCATCTGGTGTCTATAAAGCAGTCGCTGATGGAGAAATGGCTGTTGGTCTCTCTTATGAAGATCCAGCTGTTAAACTCTTAAATGACGGAGCTAACATCAAAGTTGTCTATCCAAAAGAAGGAACAGTCTTCCTACCTGCTAGTGCTGCTATCGTTAAAAAAGCTAAGAACATGGAAAATGCCAAGAAATTTATCGATTTCATCATCTCTCAAGAAGTACAAGATACACTTGGTACAACCACTACTAACCGTCCTGTTCGTAAAAATGCCAAAACAAGCGAAAACATGAAACCAATTGACAAAATCAAAACACTCACTGAAGATTATGATTATGTCATCAAAAATAAATCAGATATCGTTAAGAAATACAACGAAGTCTTTACAGATATCCAATCTAAACAGTAAAAGAGGTTCACTATGAGTGAGATCAAAATTATTAACGCCAAAAAAATCTACCACGATGTCCCTGTTATTGAGAATTTGAACATTACAATTCCAAAAGGAAGTCTCTTTACCCTTCTTGGACCTTCAGGATGTGGGAAAACGACCCTTCTTCGTATGATTGCAGGTTTCAACAGTATCGAAGGTGGAGAATTTTACTTCGATGATACAAAAATCAATAATATGGAACCCAGCAAACGCAATATTGGCATGGTTTTCCAAAACTACGCTATTTTCCCACATTTGACTGTCCGAGATAATGTCGCTTTTGGTCTCAAGCAAAAGAAGGTTCCAAAAGAAGAATTGATTCAACAGACCAACAAGTATCTTGAACTCATGCAAATTGCTCAATATGCGGATCGAAAGCCCGATAAACTCAGTGGTGGACAACAACAACGTGTCGCCTTGGCACGTGCCTTAGCTGTTAATCCAAGTGTTCTCCTCATGGACGAGCCACTTAGTAACCTAGATGCCAAACTTCGCTTGGATATGCGTCAAGCTATTCGAGAAATCCAACACGAAGTAGGAATTACAACCGTTTATGTGACCCACGACCAAGAAGAAGCTATGGCTATTTCAGATCAAATTGCTGTTATGAAAGATGGGGTCATTCAACAAATCGGTCGGCCAAAAGAACTCTATCATAAACCAGCTAATGAGTTTGTAGCAACCTTTATCGGACGCACAAATATTATCCCTGCCACTCTTGAAAAACGGAGCGACGGCGCTTATATCGTCTTTTCAGATGGCTATGCTCTTCGAATGCCAGCCCTTGATCAGGCTGAAGCACAAGCTATTCATGTAAGCATTCGTCCTGAAGAGTTTATCAAAGATGAATCTGGAGATATTGAAGGAACTATTAGCGATAGCGTCTATCTTGGACTAAATACGGAGTACTTCATCGAGACAGGCTTTGCCTCAAAAATTCAAGTTAGCGAAGAATCAACTTTTGAAGAAGATCTACAAAAAGGCGATCGTATTCGTCTACGAATCAATACTCAAAAATTAAACGTCTTTTCTGCAGATGGTTCACAAAACCTGATAAAAGGAGTCAACCATGGAACGTAAAAAACTAAATATTTGGACAGCCTCCTCTTTCTTCATCTTTCTTACCTATCTTGTCTTTCTCGTTTATCCTATCGTTACCGTGCTCAAGCAAGCACTCATACATGAAGGACAATTCTCACTAGCTAATTTTGTCACTTTCTTTGGTAAAGCCTACTACTCTGAGACACTTGTCAACAGTTTCAAGGTTTCCATTACCGCTACTGTCACTTCCTTAGTTGTAGGAACCCTATTAGCTTATCTCTTCTCTATGTATGACTTCAAGGGGAAGAAATTTCTACAAATATTGATTATCATTGCTTCCATGTCAGCTCCTTTCGTGGGAGCCTACTCCTGGATTCTCTTGCTGGGACGAAATGGGGTCATTACTAAATTCCTGACAAATGCCCTTCATCTTCCAGCTATCGATATTTATGGATTCAAAGGAATTGTACTTGTCTTTACACTGCAACTATTCCCACTGGTATTTCTATACGTTGCTGGGACAATGAAGAGTATTGATAATTCTCTACTTGAAGCCGCTGAAAGCATGGGATCCTTCGGATTTAAGCGTATCGTAACGGTTGTTTTACCTCTCCTCGTTCCAACCTTACTAGCTGCTGCCTTGCTTGTATTTATGAGAGCATTCTCAGACTTTGGAACGCCTATGTTAATTGGTGAAGGATATCGGACTTTCCCGGTCTTGATTTATACCCAATTCATTAGCGAGGTTGGAGGAAATTCTGCTTTCGCATCTGCTTTAGCAATTATGGCGATTATCATTGCCTTGGCAATTTTCCTTATCCAAAAACACATTGCAAATCGCTACAGTTTCAGCATGAATTCGCTCCATCCAATTGAGCCTAAAAAAACTACAAAAGGAAAAATGGCTGCCATTTATGCAACAGTCTACGGAATTATCTTTATCTCTGTTTTACCTCAAATCTACTTGATTTATACCTCTTTCCTAAAAACATCAGGTATGGTATTTGTCAAAGGTTATTCTCTAAACAGTTACAAGGTAGCTTTCAATCGTATGGGCTCTGCTATTTTCAATACCATTCGTATCCCTTTGATTGCCTTAGTCCTAGTTGTCTTATTCGCAACATTTATCTCCTACCTAGCCGTTAGAAAACGGAATTTGTTTACAAACTTAATTGACAGCCTCAGTATGGTACCTTATATTGTACCAGGAACCGTTCTAGGGATTGCCTTCATTTCTTCCTTCAATACTGGCCTATTTGGAAGTGGATTTCTTATGATTACAGGAACTGCTTTCATCTTGATTATGTCCCTATCTGTCAGAAGATTGCCTTATACTATTCGCTCATCTGTTGCTAGCTTACAACAAATAGCCCCAAGTATTGAAGAAGCTGCTGAGAGCTTAGGAAGTAGCCGTCTCAATACCTTTGCCAAGATTACAACTCCAATGATGCTATCTGGTATTATTTCTGGAGCCATCCTATCTTGGGTCACAATGATTTCAGAACTCTCTACTTCTATCCTCCTCTACAATGTCAAAACAAGAACAATGACTGTAGCCATTTATACAGAGGTTCTCAGAGGAAATTACGGTGTAGCCGCAGCCTTGTCAACTATCCTAACTGTTCTAACAGTAGGTTCCTTGCTCTTATTTATGAAAATCTCTAAAAGCAACAGCATTACACTTTAGTTTCCCCCATCAAAAACAGCCGAAAGGATTACCCTCGGCTGTTTTTTCTTATCTTGATATTCCTATCAAATCCCTAGTTCATAGCAAGCAAGTCTAGACTGATTATACTCAATGAAAATCAAAGAGCAAACTAGGAAACTAGCCGCAGGTTGCTCAAAGCACTGCTTTGAGGTTGTGGATAGAACTGACGAAGTCAGCTCAAAACACTGTTTTGAGGTTGTGGATAGAACTGACGAAGTCAGTAACCATACATACGG
>NZ_VMLT01000043.1:0-9048 GCF_013276815.1 Streptococcus sp. 1055
ATAATACTCAATGAAAATTAAAGTGCAAACTAGGAAGCTAGCCGCAGGCTGCTAAAAACACAGTTTTGAGGTTGTAGATAAGACTGACGAAGTCAGTTACCTATACCTACGGCAAGGTGAAGCTGACGTGGTTTGAAGAGATTTTCGAAGAGTATAAGACAGAAAAATCAAAGTTTGATAGCTATTTGGATAGCAGTCAGGCTTTGATTTTTTACAGTCTGCAATAGATTTTCACCCCTTGTTTGTGGTATAATGAAACGATACGATAGAAAGAATAATGAACAATATGACTGATTTAAAAGCAATTCAGGCTCGTAGTCTGGAGATGGCTGAATATTTTGTGGCCTTTTGTAAAGAACATGATTTGCTCTGTTATCTCTGTGGCGGAGGCGCTATTGGTACCCTTCGAAACAAGGGATTTATTCCTTGGGACGACGACCTAGACTTTTTTATGCCTCGTAAAGATTATGAGAAATTAGCAGAATTATGGCCTCGTTATGCAGATGAACGTTATTTCTTGTCAAAGAGTTACAAGGATTTTGTTGATCGTAATCTTTTTATTACCATTCGTGACAAGGAAACCACCTGTATCAAGCCTTATCAGCAGGATTTGGATTTGCCACATGGTCTGGCCTTGGATGTTTTGCCTTTGGATTATTATCCGAAAGATCCAGCTGAGCGGAAAAAACAGGTTCGTTGGGCCTTGATTTATTCACTCTTTTGTGCGCAAACTATTCCAGAAAAGCATGGTGCTCTCATGAAATGGGGAAGTCGCATTTTACTGGGTTTGACTCCAAAATCTCTCCGTTATCGCATCTGGAAAAAAGCTGAGAAAGAAATGACTAAGTATGATTTGGCTGATTGTGATGGCATTACAGAATTATGCTCAGGTCCTGGCTACATGAGAAACAAGTACCCAATCACATCTTTTGAAGACAATCTTTTCTTGCCATTTGAAGGAACAGAGATGCCTATTCCAATCGGCTATGATGTCTATCTCAGAACTGCTTTTGGGGATTATATGACGCCTCCACCAGCAGACAAGCAGGTACCGCATCATGATGCTGTCATCGCTGATATGGATAAGTCTTATACAGAATACAAGGGAGAATATGGTGGCTAAGAAAAAAATCTTATTTTTTATGTGGTCTTTTTCTCTTGGAGGTGGTGCAGAGAAGATTCTATCAACCATTGTTTCAAATCTGGATCTAGAAAAGTATGATATTGATATTCTTGAAATGGAGCACTTTGACAAGGGATATGAATCTGTTCCAAAGCATGTACGCATTTTAAAATCCCTTCAAGATTATCGCCAAACCAGATGGTTACGAGCTTTTTTGTGGAGAATGAGAATTTATTTTCCAAGACTGGCTCGTCGTTTGCTTGTAAAAGATGATTATGATGTTGAAGTTTCTTTTACCATTATGAATCCACCACTGTTGTTCTCTAAAAGAAGAGAAGTCAAGAAGATATCTTGGATTCATGGAAGTATTGAAGAACTTCTTAAGGATAGCTCTAAAAGAGAATCACATAGAAGCCAGTTGGATGCTGCGAATACAATTGTAGGGATTTCAAAAAAGACCAGCAATTCTATCAAGGAAGTTTATCCAGATTATGCTTCTAAATTACAGACAATCTACAATGGATATGATTTTCAGACTATTCTAGAAAAATCTCAAGAGAAGATCGATATCGAGATTGCTCCTCAAAGTATCTGTACTATCGGACGGATTGAGGAAAATAAGGGTTCTGACCGTGTAGTGGAAGTGATACGATTATTACACCAAGAGGGAAAAAACTATCATCTCTATTTTATCGGGGCTGGTGATATGGAAGAGGAACTGAAAAAACGAGTCAAAGAGTATGGGATTGAGGACTATGTACATTTCCTTGGTTATCAAAAAAATCCTTATCAGTATCTATCTCAGACGAAAGTTCTCTTGTCTATGTCTAAACAAGAAGGTTTTCCTGGAGTGTATGTGGAGGCCTTGAGTCTGGGACTCCCTTTTATCTCTACGGACGTTGGAGGGGCTGAGGAATTATCCCAAGAAGGACGATTTGGACAAATCATTGAGAGCAATCAAGAGGCAGCTCAGGCGATTACTAATTACATGACTTCTGCCTCAAACTTTGATGTCGATGAGGCTAGCCAATTCATTCAACAATTTACAATTACAAAACAAATCGAACAAGTAGAAAAACTATTAGAGGAGTAGCATGGAAACTGCATTAATTAGTGTGATTGTGCCAGTCTATAATGTGGCGCAGTACCTAGAAAAATCGATAGCTTCCATTCAGAAGCAGACCTATCAAAATCTGGAAATTATTCTTGTTGATGATGGTGCAACAGATGAAAGTGGTCGCTTGTGTGATTCAATCGCTGAACAAGATGACAGGGTGTCAGTGCTTCATAAAAAGAACGAAGGATTGTCGCAAGCACGAAATGATGGGATGAAGCAGGCTCACGGGGATTATCTGATTTTTATTGACTCAGATGATTATATCCATCCAGAAATGATTCAGAGCTTATATGAGCAATTAGTTCAAGAAGATGCGGATGTTTCGAGCTGTGGTGTCATGAATGTCTATGCTAATGATGAAAGCCCACAGTCAGCCAATCAGGATGACTATTTTGTCTGTGATTCTCAAACATTTCTAAAGGAATACCTCATAGGTGAAAAAATACCTGGGACGATTTGCAATAAGCTAATCAAGAGACAGATTGCAACTGCCCTATCCTTTTCTAAGGGGTTGATTTACGAAGATGCCTATTACCATTTTGATTTAATCAAGTTGGCCAAGAAGTATGTGGTTAATACTAAACCCTATTATTACTATTTCCATAGAGGGGATAGTATTACGACCAAACCCTATGCAGAGAAGGATTTAGCCTATATTGATATCTACCAAAAGTTTTATAATGAAGTTGTGAAAAACTATCCTGACTTGAAAGAGGTCGCTTTTTTCAGATTGGCCTATGCCCACTTCTTTATTCTGGATAAGATGTTGCTAGATAATCAGTATAAACAGTTTGAAGCCTATTCTCAGATTCATCGTTTTTTAAAAGGCCATGCCTTTGCTATTTCTAGGAATCCAATTTTCCGTAAGGGGAGAAGAATTAGTGCTTTGGCCCTATTCATAAATATTTCCTTATATCGATTCTTATTACTGAAAAATATTGAAAAATCTAAAAAATTACATTAGAACGGGGGTGACCAAGTGATTGATGGGAAACGATTATTATTTAGTTTGACCATAGTCAGTTATGCCTTGACGCTAGTAAGTGGAATTGTGTATCTGTTTAATAATAATAATGTTAGCTTACTTTCTACTTTATTGTTCTTGTTGGTTAGTAGCTTAATTGCTTGTTGGAATGATATCAAGTATTACTTAATCCATTTTATTTTCTATTTAACCATTTTTGTATTTCTGGTATCAAGACCGACCATTGATTATTTTAGGGATGGTGCTTTGGATACCTATCATCCAATAGCCTATCGTTTTGCCTTTATAGTTGTCATGGTTTCGATTCTGGGCTTGACCACAGGAGGCATTCTGGCTCGTTACTTCATAGCTAGGAAGAAAATAAAAGTAGCAAATATAGGAAATTCTCTAAAAGAGGTTTATATCAAGCGGTTACGCTTTGTATCACTAGGAGTTTTTCTTCTAACCTATCCTTTCTATTTCATTCGGTTATTTGAACGGCTCTTGTATCGTTTGCAGACTTCCTACTATGCCTACTATGCAAATTTTGAAAGTAAACTGCCTTATTTTACCTACATTTTGTCTACCTTTACGGTCTATGCAATGTGTATGTATCTGGCAACCAAGCCAAAGAAATTGCAGGCCACAGCAGTGCTTGTCTCCTTTATTGCAGCTAATACTATTCATTTGGCAATTGGGACACGAAATCCCTTTATTTTAAGTATTTTATTTGCTTTTGTTTATTACTTTATGCGGGAGCAAACTGAAAAAGGAAAATGGATTGGGTTTAAAGAAAAGTTAGCGATTTTTGTAGGTTCTCCTATTCTCATGTTAGCGATGGGAGTACTCAATTATGTACGGGATAATGTCCAAGTTTCTCATACAGATTTCTGGGATATCTTACTTGACTTTATCTATAAACAAGGAACTAGTTTTGGCGTTCTGGCTCGAGGTTTTCTATTTAACAGTAGCCTACCTTACAGAGATTTCCGTAATTTTACTTTTGGTCCTGTTCTTGATTATTTTGCAAGGGGAAGTTTGGGGGCCATTTTCGGAGGAAAAGCCTTTGAGCATACAACCAATAGTGTAGAGCTAGCTATTGATAGTAATAGTTATGCCCACAATCTATCCTATCTTGTTTTGAACAAGGAATATTTGAAAGGACATGGTATCGGAAGTAGTTATATCATGGAGTTGTATACAGACTATGGTATGATAGGAGTCTTTCTACTTAGTCTCTTGCTAGGTATGTTATTCATAGCCATGCTGCAAGTAGCCTATCGTTCAAAAACAATCCTATTTGCCTTGTCTTTACTCATCTTGAATAATCTATTCTTTATGCCTAGAAGTAGCTTTTCAGAAAGTTTCTTCAATTTATTTACAATGCAATTCTGGGGAATTGTTCTTGTGATTATATTTGTAGCAAAAATGCTTACAAAAGAGAACCAGTATCTACTAAACAAAGGAGAAAAAAATCATGTTTGAACATTATTCAGTAGCTGATTTATTTGCAAATCTTTACAAAAAACGAAAAGCAAATATTTTAGCTCTCATCGCTTTATTTGCTCTCATTGCTGTACCATTTACAATTAAAGCAGTTAGGAATAAAAACACTGTCAAAGATACAACAAGTTATTCAACTTATCTTAGCTATAAAATCACTCCTCCAGAAGACTCAGCTAAAACAATTTTGAATCATCAAATTGGTGGTTATAGTGATTTTTATGGGAAATTGATTGATGGTAATTTGAATGGAGCTTATCTTTTCAATGATGTAGAACCCAGTGAGTTGAAAAAAATTGCCAGTGAATTAGACACGACAGAAACAACCTTGAAAAATTCAACGAATGATTATTGGTGGAAAAAATTGACCGTCTACTATATGATTGACGATGCAGGGGTTGGTGTGAAAATTTTGACATCAAGTAAAGATGCTAATGATTTGTTAGAGCGAAAAATTGATGGATTGATTGAGAAATTTAAACACACTTTTGCAAATGTAAAAATTGAAAAATTGGAAACCATCAACTCTAAAGAATTGAATGCAAATGGTGAGACAGCACTTGGATTGAATGTGAAAAACTTGATTCTCCGTTTAGCTGTTATTGGAGTAGTTTGTGTGATTTTGGTTGTGATGGGGAATGTATTGATTTATCTCTTTAATCCAACAATCAATAGAGCAGGTGATTTTTCTCAGTATCAAATTGATTTTGTAACAGAGATTACAACAATTGCTAACCTAGCAGATGTCTTGTCATACAAAAATGCTGGACAAGAATTAACAATCGTTAGCTCAAATAAAGCTATCCTAGATAAATTGAAACAGAGTCAAGAGGCTTTAAAAGGAATGCATTTTGTAGATTTACAGGATGTATCATCTCTTTTGGAAAGAGATACAGTCCTTCTTGTTGAAGAGTACGGAGTGACTCGTTATAAGAAATTTGAACAAAGTCTTCAAATTCTTAGAAACTTAAATCGTTCTATCCTCGGTGTAGCAACCTTTAAACTATAAGCTTTCTGATGTATTAGGTCTTCAAAGTCGAACAAGAAGTTTGATTTTGAAGGCTTTTTCTATCTGTCTGCAGAAATTTTCTCTTGGAGTCTCCTATAGAAAGACCCTAGGGAAAATCTATCCGTATAGAGGAGCCTTCTTTTGATAAAATCGTAAAAATCTAGTATAATAGATAGAACTGAAAGTATGAGGTTACTAGCAATGAAAATGAAACAAATTAGTGATACAACTTTGAAAATCACGATGTCTTTAGAGGATTTGATGGATCGTGGCATGGAGATTGCTGACTTTCTTGTCCCTCAAGAAAAAACAGAAGAGTTTTTTTATGCTATCTTGGATGAGTTAGAGATGCCTGATAGCTTTCTAGATACAGGTATGTTGAGCTTCCGTGTGACTCCAAAACCTGATAAGGTTGATGTCTTTGTAACCAAATCAAAGATTGACCAAAATCTAGATTTTGAAGATTTATCGGATTTACCAGATATGGAAGAATTGGCTCAAATGTCGCCAGATGAGTTTATTAAAACCTTAGAAAAGAGCATCGCAGACAAAACTAAGGATGATATCGAAGCGATTCAATCTTTAGAGCAAGTCGAAGCCAAGGAAGAAGAGCAGGAGCAGGCTGAACAAGAAGCTGAGAGTAAGAAAGAACCTTACATCTACTACATCCTTTCTTTTGCTAAGTTGGCTGACTTGGTGGCTTTTGCTAAGACAGTGACTTTTGAGATGGAAACTTCTGAACTCTACAAGATGAATGAGCGCTATTATTTGACCATTTTAGTGGATATTGAAAATCATCCAAGTCCATATCCAGCTTGGCTGTTGGCCCGTATGCGCGAGTTTGCGGACGATAGTGACATCAGTCGTTCAGTCTTGCAGGAGTATGGCCAAGTCTTGATGAATCACGATGCAGTGACCAATCTGCAAAAGATTGGATAATCACTTCTGGAAAATTATTTCTAGATTTTAGGAAGAGCGAATCATCAGATTCGTTTTTTTCTTTTCTAGACTGAAATAGTGATTTACTATGATAGGAATTTTCACAAAATTCTGTTATAATGGCTATATTAGAAAATTTCGAGGAGATAAAGATGACAGTTAAAATTGCTTTACTAGGATTTGGTACCGTTGCAAGTGGTGTGCCTTTCCTCCTAAAGGAAAATGGAGAAAAAATCAATCAATCAGCACATTCAGAGATTGAAGTTGCTAAGGTATTGGTCAAGGATGAAGATGAAAAGAATCGCTTACTTGCAGCAGGGAATGACTTTAACTTTGTAACCAATGTGGATGATATTTTATCAGATCAAGACATTACAATCGTAGTGGAATTGATGGGGCGTATCGAACCTGCTAAAACCTTTATCACTCGTGCCTTGGAAGCTGGAAAACACGTTGTTACTGCTAACAAGGACCTTTTGGCTGTCCATGGCGCAGAATTGCTAGAAATCGCTCAAGCTAACAAGGTAGCACTTTACTACGAAGCAGCAGTTGCTGGTGGGATTCCAATTCTTCGTACTTTAGCAAATTCCTTGGCTTCTGATAAAATTACGCGCGTGCTTGGAGTAGTCAACGGAACTTCCAACTTCATGGTGACCAAGATGGTGGAAGAAGGCTGGTCTTACGATGATGCTCTTGCGGAAGCACAACGTCTAGGATTTGCAGAAAGCGATCCGACGAATGACGTAGATGGGATTGATGCAGCCTACAAGATGGTTATTTTGAGCCAATTTGCCTTTGGCATGAAGATTGCCTTTGATGATGTAGCCCACAAGGGAATCCGCAATATCACACCAGAAGACGTAGCTGTAGCTCAAGAGCTTGGTTACGTAGTGAAATTGGTTGGTTCTATTGAGGAAACTTCTTCAGGTATTGCTGCAGAAGTGACTCCAACCTTCCTACCTAAAGCGCACCCACTTGCTAGTGTGAATGGCGTAATGAACGCTGTCTTTGTAGAATCTATCGGTATTGGTGAGTCTATGTACTACGGACCAGGTGCGGGTCAAAAACCAACTGCAACAAGTGTTGTAGCTGATATTGTCCGTATCGTTCGTCGTTTGAATGATGGTACTATTGGCAAAGACTTCAACGAATATAGCCGTGACTTGGTCTTGGCAAATCCTGAAGATGTCAAAGCAAACTACTATTTCTCAATCTTGGCTCTAGACTCAAAAGGTCAGGTCTTGAAGTTGGCTGAAATCTTCAATGCTCAAGATATTTCCTTTAAGCAAATCCTTCAAGATGGCAAAGAGGGTGACAAGGCGCGTGTTGTGATCATCACACACAAGATTAATAAAGCCCAGCTTGAAAATGTCTCAGCTGAATTGAAGAAGGTTTCAGAATTTGACCTCTTGAATACCTTCAAGGTGCTAGGAGAATAAGATGAAGATTATTGTACCTGCAACCAGTGCCAATATCGGGCCAGGTTTTGACTCGGTCGGTGTAGCTGTAACCAAGTACCTTCAAATCGAGGTCTGTGAAGAAGGAGATGAGTGGCTGATTGAACACCAGATTGGCAAATGGATTCCACATGACGAGCGTAATCTCTTGCTCAAAATCGCTTTGCAAATTGTACCAGATTTGAAACCTAGACGCTTGAAAATGACCAGTGATGTTCCCTTGGCGCGTGGTTTGGGTTCTTCCAGCTCAGTTATTGTGGCTGGGATTGAACTAGCCAACCAATTGGGGCAACTCGACTTGTCTGATCATGAAAAATTGCAGTTAGCGACCAAGATTGAAGGACACCCTGATAATGTGGCTCCAGCCATTTATGGTAATCTCGTTATTGCAAGTTCTGTTGAAGGGCAAGTCTCTGCTATCGTAGCAGACTTTCCAGAGTGTGATTTTCTAGCTTACATTCCAAACTATGAATTACGTACTCGCGACAGCCGTAGTGTCTTGCCTAAAAAATTGTCTTATAAGGAAGCTGTTGCTGCAAGTTCTATCGCCAATGTAGCGGTTGCTGCCTTGTTGGCAGGAGACATGGTGACCGCTGGGCAAGCAATCGAGGGAGACCTCTTCCATGAGCGCTATCGTCAGGACTTGGTAAGAGAATTTGCGATGATTAAGCAAGTGACCAAAGAAAATGGGGCCTATGCAACCTACCTTTCTGGTGCTGGGCCGACAGTTATGGTTCTGGCTTCTCATGACAAGATGCCAAGGATTAAGGCAGAATTGGAAAAGCAACCTTTCAAAGGAAAACTGCATGACTTGAGAGTTGATACCCAAGGTGTCCGTGTAGAAGCAAAATAAAGAATAGAAGATAGGATGGGGAAACTCTTGACCAGAGGGTTTCATATCCTTTTTGTGAAAAGAAGTTTATACTCAATGAAAAT
>NZ_VMLT01000043.1:9070-13800 GCF_013276815.1 Streptococcus sp. 1055
AGGTTGTGGATAGAACTGAAGAAGTCAGCTCAAGACACTGTTTTGAGGTTGCAGATGTGAGCTGACGTGGTTTGAAGAGATTTTCGAAGAGTATTAGTTAAAAACGTGATAAAGGAGAAATAAAGATGGCAGAAATTTATCTAGCAGGTGGTTGTTTTTGGGGCCTAGAGGAATATTTTTCACGCATTTCTGGAGTGCTAGAAACCAGTGTTGGCTACGCTAATGGTCAAGTCGAAACGACCAATTACCAGTTGATCAAGGAAACAGACCATGCAGAAACGGTCCAAGTGATTTACGATGAGAAGGAAGTGTCACTCAGAGAGATTTTACTTTATTATTTCCGAGTTATCGATCCTCTATCTATCAATCAACAAGGGAATGACCGTGGTCGCCAATATCGAACTGGGATTTATTATCAGGATGAAGCAGATTTGCCAGCTATCTACACAGTGGTACAGGAGCAGGAACGCATGCTGGGTCGAAAGATTGCAGTAGAAGTGGAGCAATTACGCCACTACATTCTGGCTGAAGACTACCACCAAGATTATCTCAGGAAGAATCCTTCAGGTTACTGTCATATCGATGTGACCGATGCTGATAAGCCATTGATTGATGCAGCAAACTATGAAAAGCCTAGTCAAGAGGTGTTGAAGGCCAGTCTATCTGAAGAGTCTTATCGTGTCACACAAGAAGCTGCTACAGAGGCTCCATTTACCAATGCCTATGACCAAACCTTTGAAGAGGGGATTTATGTAGATATTACGACGGGTGAGCCACTCTTTTTTGCCAAGGATAAGTTTGCTTCAGGTTGTGGTTGGCCAAGTTTTAGCCGTCCGATTTCCAAAGAGTTGATTCATTATTACAAGGATCTGAGCCATGGAATGGAGCGAATTGAAGTTCGTTCTCGTTCAGGCAGCGCTCACTTGGGTCATGTTTTCACAGATGGACCGCGGGAGTTAGGCGGCCTCCGTTACTGTATCAATTCTGCTTCTTTACGCTTTGTGGCCAAGGATGAGATGGAAAAAGCAGGATATGGCTATCTATTGCCTTACTTAAACAAATAAAACAGAGAGTGGGGCTTCCCACTTTCTTCATTTCTAGAATATGAATAGAAGGGATTTATGAAACACCTATTATCTTACTTCAAACCCTACATCAAGGAATCAATTTTAGCCCCCTTGTTCAAGCTGTTAGAAGCTGTTTTTGAGCTCTTGGTTCCCATGGTGATTGCTGGGATTGTTGACCAATCTTTACCTCAGGGAGATCAAGGTCATCTCTGGATGCAGATTGGCCTGCTCCTTATCTTTGCAGTAATTGGCGTTTTAGTGGCCTTGATAGCTCAATTTTACTCAGCAAAGGCAGCAGTAGGCTTTGCTAAGGAATTGACAAACGATCTTTATCGTCATATTCTTTCCTTGTCCAAGGACAGCAGAGACCGTCTGACAACTTCTAGTTTGGTCACTCGCTTGACTTCGGATACCTACCAGATTCAGACTGGTATCAATCAATTCCTGCGTCTCTTTTTGCGAGCGCCCATTATCGTTTTTGGTGCCATTTTTATGGCTTATCGAATCTCAGCTGAGTTGACTTTCTGGTTCTTAGTCATGGTTGCCATTTTGACCATTGTCATTGTAGGGGTATCTCGATTGGTCAATCCTCTCTACAGTAGTCTCAGAAAGAAAACGGACCAACTGGTTCAGGAAACGCGCCAGCAATTGCAAGGGATGCGGGTTATTCGTGCTTTTGGTCAAGAAAAACGAGAGTTACAGATTTTTCAAACCCTTAACCAAGTTTATGCTAGATTACAAGAAAAGACAGGTTTCTGGTCTAGTTTATTAACACCTCTGACCTATCTGATTGTCAATGGAACTCTTCTCGTTATTATCTGGCAAGGCTATATTTCAATTCAAGGAGGAGTGCTCAGTCAAGGTGCTCTCATTGCTCTTATCAATTACCTCTTACAGATTTTGGTGGAATTGGTCAAGCTAGCCATGCTGATCAATTCCCTCAACCAGTCCTACATCTCAGCTAAGCGAATCGAGGAAGTTTTTGCTGAGGCTCCAGAAGATATTCATTCAGAATTAGAACAAAAGCAAGCTAGCAGTGATCAGGTTTTACAAGTTCAAGAACTGACCTTTACCTATCCTGATGCGGCCCAGCCTTCTCTGAGAGACATTTCCTTTAATATGAAGCAAGGGCAAATCCTTGGTATCATCGGAGGAACTGGTTCTGGTAAATCAAGCTTGGTGCAAGTCTTACTTGGACTTTATCCAGCAGACAAGGGGAGTATAGACCTTTATCGAAATGGACGTAGTCCTCTTAATTTGGAGCAGTGGCGGTCTTGGATTGCCTATGTGCCCCAAAAAGTCGAACTCTTTAAGGGAACTATTCGTTCTAACTTGACTCTAGGTTTACATCAAGAAGTATCTGACCAGGAACTCTGGCAGGCCTTGGAGATTGCGCAAGCTAAGGATTTTGTTAGTGAAAAGGAAGGGCTCTTGGATGCCACTGTTGAGGCAGGAGGTCGAAATTTCTCAGGTGGACAAAAACAAAGGCTGTCTATTGCTCGCGCAGTCTTGCGCCAAGCTCCATTTCTCATCCTAGATGATGCGACCTCGGCCCTCGACACCATTACCGAGTCTAAGCTCTTGAAAGCTATCCGAGAAAATTTGCTAAATACGAGCTTAATCTTGATCTCTCAACGAACCTCGACTTTACAGATGGCTGACCAGATTCTCCTCTTAGAAAAAGGAGAGCTCCTAGCTATCGGCAAGCACGAGAACTTGATGAAATCTAGTCAAGTTTATCGCGAAATCAATGCATCCCAACATGGAAAGGAGGACTAGCATGAGACGACAAACTGCAAACCAGACGCTCACACGCTTGGCAAAAGATTTAGCAAGCAATCCCTTCCTCCTTTTCCTAGCCTTTCTAGGAACTATTACCCAGGTTGGCTTATCAATCTACCTACCTATCTTGATTGGGCAGGTCATCGACCAAGTCCTAGTGGCTGGTTCTTCACCAGTTTTTTGGCAGATTTTTCTCCAGATGATCTTGGTAGTTATAGGAAATACTCTGGTACAATGGGCCAATCCTCTTCTTTATAATCGCCTAATCTTCTCTTATACCAGAGACTTGCGAGAGCGAATCATCTATAAGCTCCATCGTTTACCGATTGCTTTTGTGGAGCGGCAAGGAAGTGGAGAGATGGTCAGTCGGGTAACCACGGACATCGAACAGTTAGCAGCTGGCTTGACCATGATTTTTAACCAATTTTTCATTGGTGTCTTGATGATTTTGGTTAGCATTCTAGCCATGCTGCAAATTCACCTCCTCATGACTCTCTTAGTCTTGCTGTTGACGCCACTTTCCATGGTGGTTTCACGCTTTATTGCCAAACGCTCCTATCATCTCTTCCAGAAGCAAACAGAGACAAGGGGAATTCAGACTCAGTTGATTGAAGAATCGCTTAGCCAGCAGACTATTATTCAATCTTTTAATGCTCAGGTAGAGTTTATCAAAAGACTGTGTGAGGCTAATGACAACTACGCAGGCTATTCGCAGTCGGCCATCTTTTATTCTTCAACGGTCAATCCTTCGACTCGCTTTGTCAATGCGCTCATTTATGCGATTCTAGCTGGAGTAGGAGCTTATCGTATCATGATGGGGTCAACCTTGACCATTGGGCGTTTAGTGACTTTTTTGAACTATGTCCAACAGTATACCAAGCCCTTTAACGATATTTCTTCAGTGCTAGCTGAGTTGCAAAGTGCTCTGGCTTGCGCAGAGCGCGTCTATGCTGTCTTAGAAAGTCCTGAGGTTGCTGAAACAGGCAAGGAAGTCTTGACCAGTGACCAAGTTAAGGGAGCTATTTCCTTTAAACATGTCTCTTTTGGTTACCATCCTGAAAAGATTTTGATTAAGGATTTATCTATTGATATTCCAGCTGGTAGCAAGGTAGCCATCGTTGGTCCGACAGGTGCAGGAAAATCAACCCTTATCAATCTTCTTATGCGTTTCTATCCTATTAACTCAGGAGATATCTTGCTGGATGGGCAATCCATTTATGATTATACCCTAGTATCATTGAGACAGCAGTTTGGCATGGTGCTCCAAGAAACCTGGCTCAAGCAAGGAACCATTCATGACAATATTGCTTTTGGAAATCCTGAAGCCAGTCGGGAGCAGGTGATTGCTGCTGCCAAAGCAGCCAATGCAGATTTTTTCATCCAACAGTTGCCACAGGGATACGATACCAAGTTAGAAAATGCAGGAGAATCTCTCTCTGTCGGTCAGACCCAGCTCTTGACTATAGCGCGAGTCTTTTTGGCTATTCCAAAGATTCTTATCTTAGACGAGGCAACTTCCTCCATCGATACACGGACAGAAGTGCTAGTACAGGATGCCTTTGCAAAACTCATGAAGGGGCGCACAAGCTTTATCATCGCCCACCGTTTGTCAACCATTCAGGATGCGGATTTGATTCTTGTCTTGGTAGATGGCGACATCGTGGAGCATGGCAATCATCAGGATCTCATGGCTAGAAAGGGTAAGTATTACCAAATGCAGCAAGCAGCAGCTTTTAGCTCTGAATAAGCCATTCTCTTTTGAAAGTTTATGGACGAAAAAAGTTGCCTTCGGGTGACTTTTTTGTTACAATAGCTAGAAAAATTGTTCACTGTAATACTCAATGAAAATCAAAGAGCAAACTAGGAAGCTAGCCGCAGGTT
>NZ_VMLT01000044.1:0-50931 GCF_013276815.1 Streptococcus sp. 1055
CCACTGTCAGCAGACAATGGACAAGGTTGCTTTTTGAAAACAATTGAGTATAAATAACACTAAAAAGCAACAATTACTGCTGTAAACGGAACTGCTAGTTGGACACCGGATGAAGCATTACAAGCTGGAGATAAAATAACTACTAGAAACATAGCTAGAGACAGAGAATATATACCAGCTACTTATGGTGGAAATATTAATGTAGAAAGATCTACATCAGACATGAGTGATTCGGTAACAATACCAACTCCAACAACTCCAACATTAGATAAAGATGGGGCGAAAAATGAAGTAGAACAAGCATTTTCAACGAAAACTTCTAATATAGATAAGGATAATTCTTTAACTAATGAAAAAAATAGAAGTGAAAGGATTAGCGAAAACAGTAAAAGATAAAGCTATTCAAAATATAGAAAACGCTCAAGATGAAACAACGTTGAACACAGCGAAGAATAATGGAATTACTAACATAGGAAAAGTCACGTTACCAAGAACTACTAAGAAAGCTGAAGCAAAAGAAGCCATCAATGCGGCAGCAGAGGCTAAGAAAACAGAAATTTCGAATCGTTTTGATTTGACAATTGAGGATAAGTCAAGAGCATTGCAACAGGTAGATCAAGAGGCGAACGATGCTAAGATTGCGGTGGACAAGGGCGTAACAAATAAGGATGTAGAACAGGCAAAAGTGGTAGGAATCGATGCTATCAATAACATCAATCCACAACCAACTTCACGTCCACTTTCTACGCCTCAACCGCAACCTTCTACCCCTACTCAGCCAGACCAAGGAGACACAGAGACACCAACAACTCCATCTAGTCCAAGTGCTCAACCGTCTCAATTATAATAAAATGAAACAGAAATAGGACAAAATAATCAGGATAATCAAATAAATTTCTAGCAATGTTTTAGAAGTCAATATGTACTATTCTAGTTTCAATATACCATAACTGCTCCTAGTCAACCTGCAAATCCTGTCCCAGCTCCAAGCTCAGCTCCGACTCAAGATCCTAGAGTGGTAGCAAGCGCTTCGGCTAGCTCAACGAGCACGCAAGCTCCAGCTCAAGAGCAAGTTGACAAGTTCTGAACTTCGTGCCTTGACAGAGTAAGGTCTGCATACTGCAGTAGAGTCTGTGAAGGCTGCCTTGAACTCTCTCAAAGATGTGCCAGCAAATGCTAGCGACAGCAAGCCTGCACAGGACAAGAAGGATGCCAAACAAGGAACGGAAGATAGTAAGGATTCAGCTAAGATGACTGAAACAACCTCAGTTCCACCAGGAGTGATTGTAGTCGGTCTACTCGCCCTTCTAGGCGTGATTGCCTTCTGGTTGGTTCGCCGTAAGAAAGAGTCAGAAATCCAGCAATTAAGTACGGAATTGACCAAGATTCTCGGACAACTAGATGCAGAAAAAGCGGATAAAAAAGTCCTTGCCAAAGCCCAAAACCTTCTCCAAGAAACCCTTGATTTCGTAAAAGAAGAAAATGGCTCAGCAGAGACAGAAGCTAAACTAGTAGAGGAGCTTAAATCAATCCTTGCTAAACTCAAGTAAAATGTGATTTCTGAAATGTCAGACCTAAAAGACATTTCCGTTCACAAAAGCAGCGACGAGTAATCCTTGTCGTTGCTTTTTGGCTATTTTTGGGGATAAGATCCGCCTTGACTAGCAAAAGAAAAGATTGGTCCAATAGTGTTCAAGACGAATTTGCGTAGCAGAAAGCTTACAAATAAAATTGAATATAGTAAAATAGGATTAGAAATCTTAAGAAAGTTGGTTCTTTATTGGAAACGATAATATTTTCAATCTCCGTTTTTTTAGCAGGGGTCTTGTCCTTCTTTTCTCCCTGTATTTTTCCTCTTTTGCCAGTCTATGCTGGAATTTTGCTGGATGATCAGGAAAGTGCAAAAAGTTTTTCCTTATTTGGGAGAAAGGTTCTTTGGTCCGGTTTGATCCGAACACTTTGCTTTATCGCAGGTATCTCTCTCATTTTCTTTATTCTAGGCTTTGGTGCTGGCTACTTTGGTCATATTCTCTATGCAAATTGGTTTCGATATGTTATGGGAACAATTATTATCATTTTGGGACTTCACCAGATGGAAATTTTTCATTTTAAGAAATTAGAGGTTCAAAAAAGCTTTACTTTTAAGAAATCAGAAGCCAATCGTTATTGGTCAGCCTTTTTACTCGGTATTACCTTTAGCTTTGGTTGGACGCCTTGTATTGGTCCAGTTTTAAGTTCTGTTTTAGCGCTTGCGGCTTCTGGAGGCAATGGAGCTTGGCAAGGTGCTATCTATACTCTTATTTACACTCTGGGGATGGCTCTTCCTTTCTTGGTCTTGGCTCTAGCTTCAGGTGTAGTCATGCCTTATTTTAGTAAAATCAAACGTCATATGATGCTAATGAAGAAAATTGGTGGTTTCCTCATTATTTTAATGGGAATTTTGTTACTATTAGGACAAGTAAATGTTCTAGCTGGAATTTTTGAATAAAGGAGAAAATGATGAAAAAAGTAATGTTTGCTGGCTTAAGTCTCTTGTCATTAGTTGTATTGATGGCCTGTGGTGAGGAAGAAACTAAAAAAACTCAAGCCCCACAACAGCCAAAACAACAAACGCCTGTACAGCAAATTGCTGTTGGGAAAGATGCTCCAGACTTCACCTTGCAATCCATGGATGGTAAAGAAGTCAAGTTATCTGATTTTAAGGGTAAAAAGGTTTACTTGAAGTTTTGGGCTTCCTGGTGTGGTCCATGTAAGAAAAGTATGCCTGAGTTGATGGAATTAGCTGCAAAACCAGATCGCGATTTCGAAATTCTTAGTGTCATTGCACCAGGAATTCAAGGTGAAAAAACTGTTGATCAATTCCCACAATGGTTCCAAGAACAAGGATATAAAGATATCCCAGTTCTTTATGATACTAAAGCAACAACCTTCCAAGCTTATCAAATTCGAAGCATTCCTACAGAATACCTAATTGATAGTCAAGGAAAGATTGGAAAGATTCAATTTGGTGCTATCAGTAATGCGGATGCAGAAGCAGCATTTAAAGAAATGAACTAGAATCGATAAAAATCTGATTACAAGATGTAGTCAGATTTTTTTTAGAAAAATATTTTATAAATAGTCACAAATCTCCTATATTTATGGTAAAATAGAATCATCATTTTATTTGGAGAAGAAATATGAATATATTTAGAACAAAGAATGTAAGTTTGGATAAAACGGAGATGCACAGGCATTTGAAGTTATGGGATTTGATTTTGCTGGGTATCGGAGCCATGGTAGGGACAGGCATCTTTACAATTACAGGTACTGCAGCTGCCACACTTGCTGGTCCAGCCCTAGTGATTTCAATCGTCATTTCTGCCTTGTGTGTGGGATTATCAGCCCTCTTTTTTGCAGAATTTGCTTCACGAGTACCTGCTACAGGTGGTGCCTACAGTTATCTCTATGCTATTTTAGGAGAATTCCCAGCCTGGTTGGCTGGTTGGTTAACCATGATGGAGTTCATGACAGCCATATCAGGCGTAGCTTCGGGTTGGGCAGCTTATTTTAAAGGCTTGCTCTCTCAATACGGGATAGCCCTTCCTCAGCCTTTAAATGGTACCTTTAATCCTCAAGCAGGGACATTTGTTGATTTATTGCCTATTCTTGTCTTGGTATTGGTGACCTCGCTTGTTTTACTCAATGCTAAAGCAGCCTTACGCTTTAATTCTATTCTAGTTATTTTGAAATTCTCGGCTTTAGCTCTCTTTGTTTTAGTAGGAATTTGGCATATCAAACTTGATAATTGGAGTAATTTTGCTCCTTATGGTTTTGGACAAATCTATGGTGCTAGTACTGGTATTATGGCTGGTGCCTCCTTAATGTTCTTCGGTTTTTTGGGATTTGAATCCATCTCTATGGCTGTAGATGAGGTCAAGATTCCTCAAAAAAATATTCCTAGAGGGATTGTCTTATCGCTTTCTATCGTAACCATTCTCTATGCCTTGGTGACCCTTGTTTTGACTGGTGTGGTTCACTATAGTCATTTAAATGTCAATGATGCCGTTGCCTTTGCCCTTCGTAGCGTTGGGATCAGTTGGGCAGCCAACTATGTGTCATTAGTGGCTATCTTGACCTTGATTACAGTTTGTATCTCGATGACCTATGCCCTATCGCGTATGATTTACAGTTTAGCGCGCGATGGCTTAATGCCTGCCGCCTTTAAAGAACTAACGAAGACTAGCAAGGTACCAAAGAATGCTACTATTTTAACAGGTCTAGCTTCAGCAGTAGCAGCAGGAATGTTCCCTCTTGCTAGTATCGCAGCCTTCTTAAATATTTGTACCTTAGCCTACTTGATTATGCTAGCTTACGGCCTGATTCGCTTACGGAAAGAAAAAGGAATGCCCAAAGCAGGAGAATTTAAAACACCATTGGTACCCTTATTACCGATTTTATCAATCATCATTTGTCTATCCTTCATGTTGCAGTATAATATGGAAACTTGGATTGCTTTCCTAGTTGCTTTGTTGATAGGAAGTATTATTTACTTCACTTATGGTTATAAGCATTCTACCATAGAAGAATAATACTCTTCGAAAATCTCTTCAAACCACGTCAGCTTCGCCTTGCCGTATGTATGGTTACTGACTTCGTCCGTTTCATCTACAACCTCAAAAACATGTTTTGAGCTGACTTCGTCAATTCTATCTGCAACCTCAAAGTCGTGCTTTGAGCAGCCTGCGGCTAGCTTCCTAATTTGCTCTTTGATTTTCATTGAGTATATAAAGTGAGAATCTGTTGAGTTGTTGAAACTCAGCAGATTTTTATATGTGAAAGAAATTTCAAATTTTTTCTAAAAATATCTTGACAGATTAAGTTTTTAGGAGTAGAATGTTTACTAGTTAATTAAACAGTTAAGGAGTTGTTCATGAAGAAACAAAATTTATTTTTAGTCTTGTTAAGTGTCTTTCTTTTATTGCTAGGAGCCTGTAGTCAAAAGGAAAGCCAGACAGGAAAGGGGATGAAAATTGTGACCAGTTTTTATCCTATCTACGCTATGGTTAAGGAAGTATCTGGTGACTTGAATGATGTTCGGATGATTCAGTCAAGTAGTGGGATTCATTCTTTTGAACCTTCGGCAAATGACATCGCGGCCATCTATGATGCAGATGTCTTTGTTTACCATTCACATACGCTCGAATCTTGGGCAGGAAGTTTAGATCCCAATCTAAAAAAATCCAAAGTGAAGGTTTTAGAGGCTTCAGAGGGAATGACTTTAGACCGCGTCCCAGGGCTAGAAGATGTGGAAGCAGGGGATGGAGTTGATGAAAAAACGCTCTACGATCCTCATACTTGGCTAGATCCTGAAAAAGCTGGTGAAGAAGCTCAGATTATCGCTGATAAGCTTTCGGAGGCGGATAGTGAGCATAAAGAAACTTACCAAAAAAATGCGCAAGCCTTTATCAAAAAAGCTCAAGAATTGACTAAGAAATTCCAGCCTAAATTTGAAAAAGCGACTCAGAAAACATTTGTAACACAACATACAGCCTTTTCTTATTTAGCTAAGCGATTTGGACTCAATCAACTTGGTATTGCAGGTATCTCTCCGGAACAAGAACCAAGTCCAAGACAACTAACAGAAATTCAGGAATTTGTTAAAACCTATAAGGTTAAAACGATTTTTACAGAAAGTAACGCTTCTTCAAAAGTAGCTGAAACTCTTGTCAAATCAACAGGTGTAGGTCTTAAAACTCTGAATCCTTTAGAGGCAGACCCACAAAATGACAAGACCTATTTAGAAAATCTTGAAGAAAATATAAGTGTTCTAGCAGAAGAATTAAAGTGAGGAAAAAATGAAAATCAATAAAAAATATGTAGCAGGTTCAGTGGCAGTTCTTGCCCTAAGTGTTTGTTCCTATGAACTTGGTCGTTACCAAGCTGGTCAGGCTAAGAAAGAGTCTAATCGAGTTGCTTATATAGATGGTAATCAGGCTGGTCAAAAGGCAGAGAACTTAACACCAGATGAAGTCAGTAAGAGAGAGGGAATCAATGCTGAACAAATTGTTATCAAGATTACGGATCAAGGTTATGTGACTTCTCATGGAGACCATTATCATTACTATAATGGCAAGGTTCCTTATGATGCCATCATCAGTGAAGAGCTCCTCATAAAAGATTCGAATTATCAGTTGAAGGATTCAGACATTGTCAATGAAATCAAGGGTGGTTATGTCATTAAGGTAAACAGTAAATACTATGTTTACCTTAAAGATGCGGCCCATGCGGATAATATTCGGACAAAAGAAGAGATTAAACGTCAGAAGCAGGAACATAGTAGTAATCACGGTGGCGGTTCAAACAATCAGGCGGTAGTTGCAGCCAGAGCCCAAGGACGTTATACAACGGATGATGGTTATATCTTTAATGCCTCTGATATCATTGAAGATACAGGCGATGCCTATATTGTTCCTCATGGCAATCACTTCCACTATATTCCTAAGAGTGATTTGTCTGCCAGTGAATTAGCTGCTGCCCAAGCCTTCTTATCTGGAAAAGGCGGTCAATTAAGTACGGTTGAATATCGTTCTAGCAGGGGAGAAACAAGATCTAGTGTGAGAACGAGTCCATCTGAAACTCCTCAAAATCTTACAACAACTCCTGAGAGTCAAAATGAGGATTTAGCTAGTCTCCTTCAAGAATTGTACGCTTTGCCACTTAGCCAACGTCATGTGGAGTCTGATGGATTAGTATTTGACCCAGCACAGATTACAAAACGTACTGCAAATGGTGTGGCAGTACCTCACGGAGATCATTTCCATTTCATTCCTTATTCGCAAATGTCTGCCTTGGAAGAAAAATTGGCTCGAAATCTACCAATTGGAGGTCAGCCAGTTCAAAAGCATTCTGATAATACGAAACCAAGCAGTCCTGCGAAACCAAGTTCAGCCATTAAAGCAAACTTTAATCTCAATACGCAGGCACCGAATAGAGCAACTGGAGGAGCCTATACAACGGATGATGGGTATGTCTTTAGTCCAACAGATGTGATTGAAGATACAGGTGACGCTTTTGTTGTACCGCATGGAAATCATTTTCACTATATTCCTAAGAGTGATTTGTCTGCAGGAGAATTGGCTGCAGCCCAAGCCTATTGGAATGGGAAGCAGGGGTCTCGTCCTTCTTCAAGTTCTAGTCATAATGCAAATCCAGCTCAACCAAGCTTGTCAGAGAACCATAATTTGACTGTCAGCCCAACTTATCATCAAAATCAAGGGGAAGACATTCCAAGCCTTTTACGTGAATTGTATGCTAAACCCTTATCAGAACGCCATGTAGAATCGGATGGACTAGTATTTGACCCGGCACAAATAACAAATCGTACAGCTAATGGTGTTGCTGTACCGCACGGAGACCATTATCACTTTATCCCTTATTCACAAATGTCACCTTTGGAAGAAAAATTGGCTCGTATGATAGCTATTAAGGGACAAAATGGTGCAGTCTTGCCGGGAATGAATTATTTGAAACCAGCACCAAAATCGCAAGCTCAACCATCAACTGAGAAAAAACAAACTGATTTTGCAGTAGAACAGGTTGTTAGAAAAGTTGGGGAAGGATATGTTGTGGAAATTGCTGGTGTCAGTCACTATGTTTTTGCTAAAGACTTGGCTAAGGATAAGATTGATGCTATTGAAAATCTCTTGTCTAAGAAAACTCAAGAGACACATGCTCTAGTTGCTAAAAAAGAAAATGTCGCTTCTCGTGACCAAGAATTTTATGATAAAGCCTACAATCTGTTAACCCAGGCTCATAAAGCCTTGTCTGAAAATAAAGGTCGCGTTTCTGATTTCCAAACTTTAGACAAATTAGCAGAGCGCTTGAATGATGAATCTTCTAATAAAGTAAAATTGGTAGATGATTTATTGGCATTCCTAGCACCAATTACCCATCCAGAGCGACTTGGCAAACCAAATGCTCAAATTGCCTATACAGACGATGAAATTAAATTAGCGAAATTAGCAGGTAAATATACAACAGAGGATGGCTATATCTTTGATGAGCATGATATTGAAAGTGATGAAGGAAATGCCTACGTCACTCCACACTTGAACCATAGCCACTGGATTAAAAAAGACAGCTTATCTGAAGCTGAAAGAGCAGCAGCTCAGGCTTATGCTAAAGAAAAAGGCTTACAAGCTCCAAATTCTACTGAAGCAACAGAAGCAAAACCAGAGGCAACAGGGACAGAAGCTATCTATAACCGCGTAAAAGCTGAGAAAAAGGTACCATTAGAAAAAATACCGAATCATTTACAGTATACTGTAGCTGTACAAAATGGTCACTTTATAATTCCTCACTTTGATCACTATCATAACCTTAAGTTTGCATGGTTTGATGAAGGACTTTACTCAGCTCCTGAAGGCTATACCTTAGAAGATTTATTTGCGACAGTGAAATACTACGTTGAACATCCTGACCAACGTCCTCATTCAGATAATGGTTGGGGTAATGCTAGCGACCATGTTCGTAAAAATAAGGCAGACCAAAACGGTAAACCTGATGAAGATAAGGAACATGATGAAGTAAGTGAGCCAACTCATTCTGAATCTGATGAAAAAGAGAATCACGCTGGTTTAAATCCTTCAGCAGATAATCTTTATAGACCAAGCACTGATGCGGAAGAGACAGAGGAAGAAGCTGAAGATACTACAGATGAGGATGAAGTTCCACAAGTAGAGCGTTCTGTTATTGACGTTAAGATAGCAGAGGCGGAGACCTTGCTAGAAAAAGTAACAGATTCTCGTACTCGCCAAAATGCTATGGAGACATTGTCTGGTCTAAAAAGTAGTCTTCTTCTCGGAACGAAAGATAATAACACTATTTCAGCAGAAGTAGATAGTCTCTTGGCTTTGTTAAAAGAAAGTCAACCGGCTCCTATACAGTAGTAAAATGAATGGAGCATATTTTATGGAGAAGTAACCTTTCGTGTTACTTCTCTTTTTTAGAAAAACGTAACAGAAACTTGACAAAAGTAATTTTAAATAGTAAACTATTTACTGGTTAATTAAATGGTTAAATAACCGGTTTAGAAAAACTGTTTAACCGATAAAAAGAAGTTAAGAAAAAGCTTCATCATTTATTGAAATGAGGGATTTATGAAATTCAGTAAAAAGTATATAGCAGCTGGATCAGCTGTTATCGTATCCTTGAGTCTTTGTGTCTATGCACTGAACCAGCATCGTTCGCAGGAAAATAAAGACAATAATCGTGTTTCTTATGTGGATGGCAGCCAGTCAAGTCAGAAAAGTGAAAACTTGACACCAGATCAGGTTAGCCTGAAAGAAGGAATTCAGGCTGAGCAAATTGTCATCAAAATTACAGATCAGGGCTATGTGACGTCACACGGTGATCACTATCATTACTATAATGGGAAAGTTCCTTATGATGCCCTCTTTAGTGAAGAACTTTTGATGAAGGATCCAAACTACCAACTTAAAGACGCTGATATTGTCAATGAGGTCAAGGGTGGTTATATCATCAAGGTCGATGGAAAATATTATGTCTACCTGAAAGATGCAGCTCATGCTGATAATGTTCGAACCAAAGATGAAATCAATCGTCAAAAACAAGAACACGTCAAAGATAATGAGAAGGTCAGCTCTGATGTTGCTGTAGCAAGGTCTCAGGGACGCTATACGACAGATGATGGTTATGTCTTTAATCCAGCTGATATTATTGAAGATACTGGTGATGCTTATATCGTTCCTCACGGAGGACACTATCACTACATTCCAAAAAGTGATTTGTCTGCTAGTGAATTAGCAGCAGCAAAAGCTCATTTAGCTGGCAAAAATACGCAACCAAGTCAGCTAAGCTATTCTTCAACAGCTAGTGATAATACTAATCAAGCTATAGAGAAAGAATCAACTAGCAAGCCAGAAAGCAAAGCTGAAAATCTCCAAAGTCTATTGAAAGAACTCTACGATTCACCTAGTGACCAACGTTACAGTGAATCAGACGGTCTGGTTTTTGACCCTGCTAAGATTATCAGTCGTACACCAAATGGAGTTGCGATTCCGCATGGCGACCATTACCACTTTATTTCTTACAGCAAGCTTTCTGCCTTAGAAGAAAAGATTGCCAGAATGGTGCCTATCAGTGGAACTGGTTCTACAGTTTCTACAAATGCAAAACCTAATGAAGTAGTGTCTAGTCTAGGCAGTCTTTCAAGCAATCCTTCTTCTTTAACGACAAGTAAGGAACTCTCTTCAGCATCTGATGGTTATATTTTTAATCCAAAAGATATCGTTGAAGAAACGGCTACAGCTTATATTGTAAGACATGGTGATCATTTCCATTACATTCCAAAATCAAATCAAATTGGGCAACCGACTCTTCCAAACAATAGTCTAGCAACACCTTCTCCATCTCTTCCAATCAATCCAGGAACTTTACATGAGAAACATGAAGAAGATGGATACGGATTTGATGCCAATCGTATTATTGCTGAAGATGAGCAAGGCTTTATTATGAGTCATGGTAACCACAATCATTATTTCTTCAAGAAGGACTTGTCAGCAGAGCAAATTAAGGCTGCGCAAAAACATTTAGAGGAAGTTAAAACTAGTCATAATGGATTAGATTCTTTGTCATCTCATGAACAGGATTATCCAAGTAATGCCAAAGAAATGAAAGATTTAGATAAAAAAATCGAAGAAAAAATTGCTGGCATTATGAAACAATATGGTGTCAAACGTGAAAGTATTGTCGTGAATAAAGAAAAAAATGCGATTATTTATCCGCATGGAGATCACCATCATGCAGATCCGATTGATGAACATAAACCGGTTGGAATTGGTCATTCTCACAGTAACTATGAACTGTTTAAACCCGAAGAAGGAGTTGCTAAAAAAGAAGGGAATAAAGTTTATACTGGAGAAGAATTAACGAATGTTGTTAATTTGTTAAAAAATAGTACGTTTAATAATCAAAACTTTACTCTAGCCAATGGTCAAAAACGCGTTTCTTTTAGTTTTCCGCCTGAATTGGAGAAAAAATTAGGTATCAATATGCTAGTAAAATTAATAACACCAGATGGAAAAGTATTGGAGAAAGTATCTGGTAAAGTATTTGGAGAAGGAGTAGGGAATATTGCAAACTTTGAATTAGATCAACCTTATTTACCAGGACAAACATTTAAGTATACTATCGCTTCAAAAGATTATCCAGAAGTAAGTTATGATGGTACATTTACAGTTCCAACCTCTTTAGCTTACAAAATGGCCAGTCAAACGATTTTCTATCCTTTCCATGCAGGGGATACTTATTTAAGAGTGAACCCTCAATTTGCAGTGCCTAAAGGAACTGATGCTTTAGTCAGAGTGTTTGATGAATTTCATGGAAATGCTTATTTAGAAAATAACTATAAAGTTGGTGAAATCAAATTACCGATTCCGAAATTAAACCAAGGAACAACCAGAACGGCCGGAAATAAAATTCCTGTAACCTTCATGGCAAATGCTTATTTGGACAATCAATCGACTTATATTGTGGAAGTACCTATCTTGGAAAAAGAAAATCAAACTGATAAACCAAGTATTCTACCACAATTTAAAAGGAATAAAGCACAAGAAAACTCAAAACTTGATGAAAAGGTAGAAGAACCAAAGACTAGTGAGAAGGTAGAAAAAGAAAAACTTTCTGAAACTGGGAATAGTACTAGTAATTCAACGTTAGAAGAAGTTCCTACAGTGGATCCTGTACAAGAAAAAGTAGCAAAATTTGCTGAAAGTTATGGGATGAAGCTAGAAAATGTCTTGTTTAATATGGACGGAACAATTGAATTATATTTACCATCGGGAGAAGTCATTAAAAAGAATATGGCAGATTTTACAGGAGAAGCACCTCAAGGAAATGGTGAAAATAAACCATCTGAAAATAGAAAAGTACCTACTGGAACAGTTGAGAACCAACCAACAGAAAATAAACCAGCAGATTCTTTACCAGAGGCACCAAACGAAAAACCTGTAAAACCAGAAAACTCAACGGATAATGGAATGTTGAATCCAGAAGGGAATGTGGGGAGTGACCCTATGTTAGATCCAGCATTAGAGGAAGCTCCAGCAGTAGATCCTGTACAAGAAAAATTAGAAAAATTTACAGCTAGTTACGGATTAGGCTTAGATAGTGTTATATTCAATATGGATGGAACGATTGAATTAAGATTGCCAAGTGGAGAAGTGATAAAAAAGAATTTATCTGATCTCATAGCGTAAGGAATAGCAGTAGAAAAAGTCTGAATCAAAAATGAAGTTCTCTCAAAAGTTAGAAATAAAACTCTGACTTTGGGAGAATTTCATTTTATTATTAATATATAAAATTTCTTGACATACAACTTAAAAAGAGGTGGAATATTTACTAGTTAATTAATTGGTTAATTAATTTATTTATTTAATCATTTAATAATGAAGACATCATATAAATAATTATAGAAATGAGGTAATTATGAAATTTAAAAAGAAATATATAGCAGCTGGATCTGTTGTTATCCTTTCCTTAAGTCTGTGTGTTTATGCTCTGAACCAACATAGCTAACAGGCCAATACAGATAAAAATCGTGTTTCATATGTAAACAGTAATAAAGACACTAAGAAGACTGAAAATTTGACTCCAGACTAGGTTAGTCAAAAAGAAGGAATTCAAGCAAAACAAATTGTTATTAAGATTACAGGTCAAGGTTATGTAACTTCTCATGGCGATCATTATCACTGCTATAATGGTAAAGTTCCTTTTGATGCGCTCTTTAGTGAAGAGCCATTAATGAAAGCCCCCAACTATCAGCTGAAAGATCAAGATATCGTCAGTTAGGTTAAGGGAGGATATAGTATTAAGGTAGATGGAAAGTATTATGTTTACCTTAAAGATTAAGCTCATGCAGAAAATGTACGAACAAAAGATGAAATCAATCGCCAAAAACAAGAACATGGTAAAGACGATAAAGGAGCTAGTGCAGAAGTATCTGTAGCAAAATTACAGGGACGTTATACTACCGATGATGGTTATATATAGTGAGTTGAATTTAGAATAGCACATCATAGTTTCTAAATCATTGTTAGAAATTACTTTAAAATCCCCTTATCAATTTGCTCATATTCTATTTCAACCTACTATAGTACCACATGGTGGTCACTATCATTTCATTCCTGAGAGTGACTTGTCGGCAGGTGAATTAGCAGCCACATATGTTTTTAACCCTAATGATATTGTCAGAGATATAGGTGATGCTTATATAGTAAGACATGGGGAACACTATCACTATATTCCTAAGTCATCTCTTAACAATCCCCCATCACACTCTAACACGGAAGAGGTAGGAAGTTCTTCTAGTTCTGTATTAAGTAATCCGTCACTACATGTCCACCATGAGGAAGAAGATGGTCATGGTTTTTGATGCCAATCGAATTATAAGTGAAGATTCAGAAGGTTTTGTGATTCCTCATGGAGACCACAATCACTACATCAAGGTTCAAACTAAGGGCTATGAAGTAGCCTTGAAAAACAAAATTCCAGCCCTGCAATCCAACTATCAACCTGGAACTTTTGATGAGAAGGCAGTCTTGGCAAAAGTAGATCAACTTCTAGCTGATAGCAGAAGCATCTACAAAGACAGATTGAGTTAGCTTTAGGTCAGTTTACTGAAAGTTTGAAAAAAATAAAAGTTAGTTGATTGATTACTTCTCTAAATTTTGGGCACACTAAAAAGAGGTCTTGACACCTAAACTTTAAAATTAAAGCATATTGAATCCGTGCTGCTGTGCGAAGCGAATAGCGTCTTGGACGAACATTGTCTTATCTGGATTTCTTATTTCTGTAAGGCCTTGTAATCTTGGATTATAACTCTCCTGTTTTAGGAGTACATGGTAGATAGCAACCAATAATCTGCGACAGATAGCAAGGAAGAAGTAGAAAGTCTTTTGAACAAGGCAAATCAACTCTTGGAACAAATCCATGAAGAAGGAATCAGACAATCCTTGGCAGAAGAAGTAGAAAATCTAAAAGCTGCCACAAACAAGGCTGATGCAGACTTGGATGAAGTAAACAGTCAGGTAAAAGATGTTTTGACTCGTATCGCTAGCGCCCTTCAACAAGAAAAGGAAAATGCTGAGCAAGATTCTCAGACACTTGTACTCTATCAAAAACTCTACGATATTCTCATGTCGCTTCACTCTTATTTAGAAAGTAATAATGGATCTGATGCGGACTTTGATAAGGTGGATGCATTATTAGATCAACTTTCTGCTAATAGTAAAGACAAAACAGCTTTACTTGAATCGACAAAAGCTATTCTAGTTTTGAATCATCAAATCCAGTCAAAAGCTAGCGCAAGTGAAGAAACAAGTCCAGCAAGAAATGCTGAAGCAAATGGTGATAACACCAGTGCTGAGAACCAACCAAACGCAACTGCAGATCTAACATTGAAACTGCTAGCGACGAAAACAAACCAAGCAATACAAGAGATTCTAAACCTGCTGAATCAACTTCAGAAAATAAAACAACAGAATCTTCTACAACTACTGGAAATCAAGAAAAACCAGTAGAATAAAAAGAAAGGCGAAGTAGCTGAGCCACCTCGTCTTTTTAGCCTTTATAAGCTACGATGCCAATGATGGTATCAACTGCACGTTCCATAGTCTGAAGGCTAACGTATTCAAAACGTCCGTGCATATTTTCGCCACCTGCAAAGATATTCGGAGTTGGGATTCCCATAAAGGAAATCTTAGAGCCGTCTGTTCCACCTCGGATTGGTTCGATAATAGGCGTGATACCTAGATCTTCCATAACGGCTTTAGCAACGGTAATTGGAGTCATATCTTTTTCAATGACTTCTTTCATATTGTAGTACTGGTCTGTCAAGTTGAGAGTGACACGGTTGCTCCCAAGTTCTTCATTCATCTTATCAGCGATAGATTGCATGGATGCTTTACGCGCTTCAAAGGCATCTTTTTCAAAATCACGAATGATGTAGCTTGCACGCGCCTCCTCAACACTACCTGTCACATCCATTAGATGGTAAAAACCTTGGTAACCTTCAGTTAACTCAGGTCGGTCATTTTCTGGAAGTTGATTATGAAAATCAATTGCTAGCTGAAGGGCATTGACCATCTGCCCTTTGGCAGTACCAGGGTGGACATTACGGCCTTGGAAATGCAATTCAGCACCCGCTGCTGAAAAGGTCTCGTACTGAAGCTCACCTAGTGGGCCACCATCAACAGTGTAAGCAAAATCAACATCAAAATCTTCTGCATCAAATTTATTGGCACCAACACCGATTTCCTCATCTGGACCAAAACCAACACGAATCTCACAGTGCTTGATTTCAGGGTGGGCAGTTAGATATTCAATGGCAGTCATAATTTCAGCAATCCCTGACTTGTCATCAGCACCTAGCAAGGTTGTTCCATCGGTTGTGATGAGCGTTTGTCCGGGATATTTCTCAAGACTCTTGAAGTCGGCTGGATCGAGTTTGAAACCAGAATTCCCTAGTTCAATCACACCACCATCGTAGTTTTCAATTACCTGGGGATTAACTCCTTCGGCATTAAAGTCAGCAGTATCCATGTGGGAGATAAAGCCAATCTTACGCGTTAAAGATGGATCATTGGCTGGCAAGGTTCCAATAGCAAAACCATTCGGAAGGTAGTAGACATTTTGCAGTCCAACACGTTTCATTTCAGGAATTAGGACATTTGTTGCAAAGTCAACCTGACTCTGTGTACTTGGAGTAGTAGTAGAGTGTTCATCAGAGCGCGTGTTGACCTTAACGTAGGTCAAGAAGCGGTTCAAGAGATTTGGATAAGTCATAAAAAACTCCTTTTGAATTCATTTTTTCCATTGTATCATAGAAAGAAGAGAAAAACAAAAGACAGAAGTTAGGGCAATCTGCTATGTTAGCGTTTACTTATCAGTGGATTCATGATAAAATAAACTTGATAAAAATATCACAAGGAAGCGATTATGAAAAAAGCAATTTTAATGATGACTTTCGGTTCGCCAGAAGAGATTACCTTTGAAGGTGTAGCTGATTTTTTCACAAATATTCGTCGTGGAGTGAGACCTCAAGACCATGAGATTCAAACTCTCTATGATAATTATGTGCGAATTGGAGGTACTCCTCTGCAAAAAATTACCCGTCAAGAGGTTGCCTTGGTAGAAGCTAGGCTAGGAAATGAATATAGTGTTTATTTTTCCAATAAATTTTCCAGACCTTTTATTCCAGATGTGATTGGTCAGATGGAAGCAGACGGCATTGAACAGTGTATTTGCTTGATTTTGGAGCCCCATTATTCTTTTTACTCTGTCATGGGCTATGAGAAATTTTTAGAAAGCAAGCAAATTCAATTTTTGGTCATTAAGGACTGGTATCAGGAGGAAGCGCTCTTAAACTATTGGGCAGATGAAATTGCTAAGATTTTAAAAGAAGAAGTAAAGCAAGATAGCTTTAAAGTCATCTTTTCAGCCCACAGTGTGCCCATTTTTGCCTTGGATTTTGGTGATCCCTATATCGATCAAATTTTCGAAAATAGCAAGTTAGTCGCTGAAAAACTAGGTTTGAGTTCCGAGCAATATACAAATACCTGGCAAAGTGAGAGTGATATTGGGATTCCATGGATTAAGCCAGATGTATTAGAATATCTCAGAGAACAGACAGAACATCCAGACAATTATATTTTTGTTCCTATCAGCTTCATTAGCGAGCATATTGAAGTCTTGTTTGATAATGATGTGGAATGTTATGACTTGTGTCAAGAATTGGGTGTCAACTACCATCGACCACCAATGCCAAATACGGATTCTCGCTTGATTGATGCCTTAGTCAATACAGTTAGAGCCAATGAACATCAAGAGTTTAAGGAATTTCTCCCAGAAGAAGAAACCTTTGATGAGTTAGTTCCTTCAGACGAGACGAAAAACATTTTGGCTGAATCTCAAGATTTACAAATGCCGGAATTTGTGAAAAAACTGATTGAGAAAAAAGGGCGGGAGAATGTTAAGATGCCTTATCTTATCAAGAAGATGATAGAAAAAGCAGGCAAGTTGCCCAAAGAGTAAAGAAAAAAGGATTTAGCTTTCTTTGCGCTAGATCCTTTTAAACGATTATTTTTTCTCAAGAAGAGCTTTGATTTCTTGAAGGACTTCCAATTCGGTTGGTTTTTTTTCGTCAGTTTTTTCTTCCTTTATGCCAGTCAGTTTCTGTGCTTTTTCAATACCCTTGATAATAAAGAAGAGGGCGGTACCCACAAAGATAAAATTGATAATAGCACTTAAAAAGTTACCATAGCCGACTCCATGCCAAGAAAGTTGAGCGATACGTTCGACTTTAGCAGCTTTCAAAGCGGGATTTAAAATAAGAGGAGTGATAATGTCGTTTACAAGTGAAGTAACGATAGCACCAAAAGAAGAGGCAATGACAACACCGACAGCAAGGTCAATCACATTTCCTCGAAGCAAGAATGATTTTAGATTTTTTAACATACTGTTTTCCTTTCAACGTTTCGTGTTTCATTGTATCCTAAATCATTATAGAAGGCAATTAAAAGGCTCATAAATGGAGCATTATTTTCTAAAAATATAGACCTTGCTCAAGATATAATTGATGATAATAATGAGTATTTGTGCAATTATTGTTTCAATAGCATTTATCTTATCAATGTTTTCATTTACGAATTGACCTATGATGTGAGGAAATTGGGTTACAAAGAGAAAAGTTAAAAACAAGTCTAACAGAAAAGTAGAAAGGCGAGCAAGAGAAAATTTCAATAAACGGATAAGTCGATTCTTCCTTGCTTGCTTAAATACAATCGTATCATTTGTGATAAAGGCAAATAGGATACCAATAATATTTGCTAGGGCAGTAGCAAGGAGTTCCTGATGACTTAGTTGATAAATGACTAGTCGTGAGAGAATCGAAACTAGAGTTGTTGCAAGGCCAAAAAAGAGATAGGTTAAGATTTCATTGTTAAAAAATTTTTGAATAGGTTTTTTCATGCTTTAAGTATAGCATAAAGCAGGCTATTGTGCTATACTAGTAAGGTTGAATAAAGCAACCCTTGGTGCTTAGCTTCTTTCACCAAGCATATTACACGCGGATAACCGCCAAAGGAGAAAAAATGAAAAAATTAACTATTCGTGATGTTGCAGATATTGCAATCGTTGCTGCTATTTATGTCGTTTTGACTGTCACACCGCCCCTAAATGCCATCAGCTATGGTGCTTATCAGTTTCGTATTTCAGAAATGATGAACTTTATGGCTTTTTACAATCCCAAGTACATCATCGGAGTTACTATCGGTTGTATGATTGCTAATTTCTTTAGCTTCGGACTACTAGATGTCTTTGTTGGTGGCGGATCAACCTTGGTATTCCTCAGTTTAGGTGTTTGGCTTTTTGCAAAATATAGCAAGGATTACCTCTTTAACGGATTGATTCGAAAAGATCATTTCTTCTTTTCAATCCTCTTTTCAATTTCCATGTTTACCATCGCTGCAGAGTTAAATATTGTAGCAGAATTACCATTTTTCCTTACTTGGTTTACAACAGGAATCGGTGAATTTGCCTCATTGATTATTGGAGCGATTATCATTGGTAAAATTGGTCGTCGAATCGATTTAAGCAAATAGAACAGGACAAGCTAGGTAGCCTTTACCTGGCTTTTTCTTATGGAAAATTTCTAAGAAAACTTGACAAGTTTTTCTGATTATAGTATACTTACTTAAGTAAGCTGATTTAGCTCAGTTGGCAGAGCGCATCCATGGTAAGGATGAGGTCGCCGGTTCAATCCCGGCAATTAGCATGATATGTATAGGGAAACTCTTGAATACGAGAGTTTTTTGTTATACTCGATCGAAAAAATTTCTTATTGACAAAATCAAGTATCTCTAGTAATATAGAATATGCGATGAGTCGATAGGTAGTCTTCGGACTACTATTGAGCATAAGGAGGTCATAACGCAGGAGCGGACCTTGATGAGTTGTGTGAACCTGCTCATCACATGAAGATGCCTCTTAGTCCCTAGTCTAACGACTGGGGATTTTTATTTTCCAAAAAATGATGAAAAAGCTTTGCAATTCATGGAAAAAGTAGTATAATACTTCTATTATAGAAATTTTTAGAAAATTCCGAAAGAGGTTATTTATGGGATATACAGTTGCTGTAGTCGGCGCGACAGGTGCTGTCGGTGCTCAGATGATAAAAATGTTGGAAGAATCAACACTTCCAATCGATAAAATTCGTTTACTTGCTTCTGCACGTTCAGCAGGCAAGACTTTGAAATTTAAAGATCAAGATATTACGATTGAAGAAACGACTGAAACAGCTTTTGAAGGAGTTGATATTGCTCTCTTTTCAGCAGGTGGTTCTACATCAGCTAAGTATGCACCATACGCAGTGAAAGCTGGAGCGGTAGTAGTAGATAATACATCTTACTTCCGTCAAAATCCAGACGTTCCTTTGGTTGTTCCAGAGGTCAATGCTCACGCACTTGATGCCCACAATGGGATCATTGCCTGCCCTAACTGTTCAACAATTCAAATGATGGTGGCTCTTGAGCCAGTTCGCCAAAAATGGGGCTTGGACCGTATCATTGTTTCAACTTACCAAGCAGTTTCAGGTGCTGGTATGGGAGCAATTCTTGAGACACAACGTGAACTTCGTGAAGTCTTGAATGATGGTGTAACCCCACGTGATTTGCATGCCGAAATCTTGCCTTCAGGTGGTGACAAGAAACATTATCCTATCGCCTTTAATGCTCTTCCACAAATTGATGTCTTCACTGACAATGATTACACTTATGAAGAGATGAAGATGACTAAGGAAACTAAGAAAATCATGGAAGATGATAGTATTGCCGTTTCAGCAACATGTGTTCGTATTCCAGTCTTATCAGCTCACTCTGAGTCTGTTTATATCGAAACAAAAGAAGTGGCTCCAATCGAAGAAGTCAAAGCAGCTATCGCAGCCTTCCCGGGTGCTGTTCTTGAAGATGATGTAGCTCATCAAATTTATCCTCAAGCTATCAATGCAGTTGGTTCGCGTGATACCTTTGTTGGTCGTATCCGTAAAGACTTGGATGCTGAAAAAGGAATCCACATGTGGGTTGTTTCAGACAACCTGCTCAAAGGTGCTGCTTGGAACTCAGTTCAGATTGCTGAAACTCTTCATGAACGTGGCTTGGTTCGTCCAACAGCTGAATTGAAATTTGAATTAAAATAGTCATATCGTTTAGGAGTTCAGATGAACTCCTTCTTTGAAATAGAGAGGTGTTTTCATGTCTTATCAAGATTTAAAAGAGTGTAAAATCATCACAGCCTTTATTACCCCCTTCCATCAGGATGGTTCCATCAACTTTGATGCTATTCCAGCCTTGATTGAGCATTTGTTGGCTCATCATACGGATGGAATTCTTCTCGCAGGGACCACTGCTGAGAGTCCAACCTTGACTCACGATGAAGAGTTGGAGTTGTTTGCGGCTGTACAAAAGATTGTCAATGGACGCGTTCCTTTGATTGCGGGTGTTGGTACCAATGATACGCGTGACTCTATCGAGTTTGTCAAAGAAGTCGCGGAATTCGGCGGTTTTGCTGCTGGGCTTGCTATTGTTCCTTACTACAATAAACCTTCTCAAGAAGGGATGTATCAGCACTTTAAGGCTATTGCAGATGCTTCTGACCTACCAATTATTATCTATAACATTCCAGGGCGTGTAGTTGTCGAATTGACTCCAGAAACCATGCTTCGCTTAGCTGACCATCCAAATATTATTGGTGTCAAAGAATGTACCAGCTTGGCCAATATGGCTTACTTGATTGAGCACAAGCCAGAAGAGTTCTTGATTTATACAGGTGAGGATGGAGATGCTTTCCATGCCATGAACCTTGGTGCGGATGGGGTTATTTCTGTTGCCTCTCATACAAATGGGGATGAAATGCACGAGATGTTTACTGCCATTGCAGAAAGCGATATGAAGAAAGCTGCAGCTATTCAACGTAAATTCATTCCTAAGGTCAATGCCCTCTTCTCTTATCCAAGTCCTGCTCCTGTTAAGGCAGTTCTGAACTATATGGGATTTGAAGCTGGTCCAACTCGTCTACCTCTTGTTCCAGCACCAGAAGAAGATGCCAAACGCATTATCAAGGTTGTTGTAGATGGTGACTACGAAGCGACTAAGGCAACTGTAACAGGGGTTTTAAGACCAGATTACTAATAAGACAATAAAATCCATGACCGCAAGAAGGATCATGGATTTTTCTTATTTTCCTAAACAGAATTGGCTAAAGAGTTGGGTGATGAGTTCATCAGGAGCCGCATCTCCAGTGATTTCTCCGAGGATTTCCCAAGTACGAGTCAAATCAACTTGAAGCAAGTCAACTGGCATACCTAGTTCAAGACCTTGGTTAACAGCTTGTAGGCTTTCAACTGCTTTTTCAATCAGGGAAATGTGACGAGCATTTGATAGGTAGGTTGCGTCTTGCTCAACCAAACCAGCATTTTCAAAGAAGAGGTTGTTAATTCTCTCTTCAATCTTATTGATATTTTGATTTTTAAGGACTGAAATGCGAATGACATCTTCTGGAAGTTCAGAGGTTTCAATAACTTCTGGCAGGTCAGTTTTGTTAAGAAGAATAATGCGATTAGTCTCCTGACTGATTTCTAGGAGTTGGCGGTCTTGGGCGGTTAGTGGTTCACTGGCATTTAGCACCAGTAGAACCAAGTCGGCTTCCTTGAGGGCTTTTTTCGAACGCTCAACTCCAATTTGTTCCACGATGTCATCCGTTTCACGGATACCGGCTGTATCAATCAATTTGAGAGGGACACCGTTGATGTTGACGTATTCTTCAATGACATCTCGAGTAGTACCAGCAATATCTGTAACGATAGCCTTGTCCTCACGCAAGAGGTTGTTGAGAAGGCTAGATTTCCCAACGTTTGGGCGTCCGATGATGGCAGTGGAAATTCCTTCACGAAGGATTTTACCGCGACGAGCTGTTCTAAGAAGATTGGTTAGCAATTGCTCAAACTCCATAGTCTTCTCACGGACAACAGCAGTAGTGGCTTCCTCAACATCGTCATACTCAGGATAGTCAATATTAACCTCGACTTGGGCAAGTGTATTGAGGATTTCTTGACGGGTATTATTGATAAGATCAGAAAGGGAACCATCAAGTTGTTTGACCGCAATGTTCATGGCCTTGTCTGTTTTAGCACGGATGATGTCCATAACGGCTTCAGCCTGAGTCAAGTCAACACGTCCATTTAGGAAGGCACGTTTAGTAAATTCACCAGGTTCAGCCAATCGAGCTCCCTCACGGATAGCTAGTTGGAGAATCTCATTGGTTACCGCAATTCCACCGTGGGTGTTAATCTCGATAATATCCTCACGAGTGAAGGTCTTTGGAGACTTCATAGCTCCAACCATAACCTCGTCCATGACTTTTCCTGTCTGAGGGTCAACGATGTGACCGTAGTTGAGAGTGTGGCTGGCAACCTTGTTCAAGTCTTTTCCTTTAAAAATCTTTTGCGCAATAGCAAAACTGTCTGTTCCGCTCAGGCGGACAATACCAATAGCCCCTTCACCTAGTGGAGTAGAGATAGCAGCGATGGTATCAAATTCACGTGTAATCATAATGTTTCCTTTAATAAATAGCTCTTTTATTGGAAATTTTTCCAAGTCTCTTTTCAAATTGTAACAAATTTGAACTATTTCTTCAATGAATGCTACTTGGAGATTGAAAAAGCCTAAGCAATTCTGCTTAAGCTAGCTTATTTGGTGCGCATTTCTCCTTGTGGGAAATAAGTTCCTTCTGGCATGTCGTTGATGATGACATGGACAGAAGATTGAGGTGCTCCAGTGTTACGGACAACCGCTTCCGTTACTTCCTTAGCAAGAGCCTTCTTTTGCTCGAGCGTGCGTCCTTCAAATAAATCGATGCGTACAAATGGCATAATAGCTTCCTCCACTAGTTTTTATTTCTTCTATTTTACCACATTTTGCCGTTTAAAGCTTAAGAAAATTATGATATACTAGAATGTAGCAAAAATTTAGAAATGGACGTGAAGCAAGAAACATGGCACAGTTGTATTATCGTTATGGGACCATGAACTCTGGTAAGACGATTGAGATTCTCAAGGTGGCCTATAACTATGAGGAGCAAGGAAAAGGTGTTGTGATTATGACCTCGGCTCTGGATACGCGTGACGGTGTTGGCTATGTGTCGAGTCGGATTGGTATGAAACGCCCTGCCATTGCGATTGAGGAAACGACGGATATCTTCGGCTATATCCGAGACCTACCAGAAAAACCTTACTGTGTGTTGGTCGATGAGGCTCAGTTTCTCAAGCGTTACCATGTTTACGACCTAGCTCGTGTTGTTGATGAGTTAGATATACCTGTCATGACTTTTGGTTTGAAAAATGACTTTCGCAATGAACTGTTCGAAGGTTCCAAATATCTCTTGCTTTTAGCAGACAAGATTGACGAAATCAAGACCATCTGTCAGTGTTGTAAGAAAAAGGCAACTATGGTTTTGCGTACACAGGATGGACTGCCAGTCTATGATGGTGAGCAGATTCAAATCGGTGGCAATGAAACCTATATCTCGGTTTGCCGTAAACATTATTTTGCGCCAATGATAACCTCTAACGAGGAGCAAAACTATGACAATTGAACTAAGAGATGTTACAATGGAAAATTATTTTGATGTTTTGAATTTGGATGTCAAGGAATATCAAAAACAATTCATTGCAACCAACGCAATTAGTTTAGCTGAAGCATACGTCTACACTAAAAATGGAGATTTTGTAGCTCCATTGGCAGTTTATGATAATGATGCAATTATAGGTTTTGTGATGATAGCTTATGATAAAAAGATCGGAATTAGTAGTGGAAATTATTTACTATTTCGTTTTATGATTGATAAGAATTTTCAAAATCAAGGATATTTTAAACCAATTATGGATAAAGTACTAGACTATGTTCGGACAGCGCCAGCAGGTTTAAGCAATAAACTTTGGTTGTCTTATGAACCAGAAAATGAATATGCAAGATCTTGTTACCTCAGTTATGGATTTAAAGAAACTGGGGAAATATCCGAGAACGAAGTAGTAGCAATCTATGATTTAACAATTGAGAAATAAGGAGAAAAAATGAACATCTATGATCAACTACAAGCTGTAGAAGACCGTTATGAAGAATTAGGAGAATTGCTCAGTGACCCGGATGTCGTTTCAGACACTAAGCGTTTCATGGATCTTTCCAAAGAAGAGGCTTCTACTCGCGATACGGTAACAGCCTACCGTGAGTACAAACAAGTCCTTCAAAATATCGTCGATGCTGAAGAGATGATTAAGGAATCAGGTGGAGATGCAGACTTGGAAGAAATGGCCAAGCAAGAACTCAAAGATGTCAAGGCTGAAAAAGAAGAATACGAAGAAAAACTGAAAATCTTGCTCCTTCCTAAAGATCCAAACGATGACAAGAATATCATCCTTGAAATCCGTGGCGCCGCTGGTGGAGACGAAGCAGCACTTTTCGCTGGAGATTTGCTAACCATGTACCAAAAGTATGCTGAAGCTCAAGGATGGCGCTTTGAAGTTATGGAAGCTTCTATGAACGGTGTCGGTGGTTTCAAAGAAGTGGTTGCCATGGTTTCAGGTCAGTCTGTTTACTCTAAACTCAAGTATGAGTCTGGTGCCCATCGTGTTCAACGTGTCCCTGTGACAGAAAGCCAAGGGCGTGTGCATACCTCTACAGCGACAGTCCTTGTCATGCCTGAAGTGGAAGAGGTAGAATATGATATTGATCCAAAAGACCTTCGTGTTGACATCTACCATGCATCTGGAGCTGGTGGACAAAACGTCAATAAGGTTGCGACAGCCGTTCGTATCGTTCACTTGCCAACCAATATCAAGGTTGAGATGCAGGAAGAACGTACCCAGCAGAAGAACCGTGAGAAAGCCATGAAAATCATCCGTGCGCGTGTTGCTGACCACTTTGCTCAGATTGCACAAGATGAACAAGACGCTGAGCGCAAGTCAACAATCGGGACTGGTGACCGTTCAGAACGGATTCGTACTTATAACTTCCCACAAAACCGTGTCACGGACCACCGTATCGGCTTGACCCTCCAAAAACTAGATACCATTTTGTCTGGTAAATTGGACGAAGTTGTGGATGCCTTGGTGCTTTATGACCAAACACAAAAATTAGAAGAATTAAACAAATAATGAAATTAGCTCAATTATTTTCAGATTTTGAAGAAGAATTGATAAGACAAGGAGAGGAAGCAGAAAGCCTCTCTTTTGTCTATCGTAGCCTGAAAAATCTATCTTTTACGGGCTTTGTTTTTGCCCTCCAGCAGGAAGTGACGGAAGAGGAAGAAGTATTTGTAAAAGGAATTTTCCAACAGTTAGCAGCTCATAAACCGGCACAGTACATCATTGGACAGGCAGATTTTTATGGAATGCAGTTAACAGTTGATGAGCGGGTTTTGATTCCTCGTCCAGAGACAGAGGAATTGGTGGAGCTTATCCTAGCTGAAAATCCTGAGACGAATCTTTCAGTTCTGGATATTGGAACAGGTAGTGGAGCTATTGCTCTCGCCTTAGCAAAAAACAGACCAGATTGGTCAGTGACAGCAGCAGATATTTCCCAAGATGCTTTAGATGTAGCTAATGAAAATGCTAAAAATCAAAATCTTCAAATATTTTTAAAAAAATCTGACTGTTTTACAGAAATTTCTGAAAAATATGATATAATTGTTTCCAATCCACCCTATATCTCTCGTGAAGATGAGTCAGAGGTCGGCTTGAATGTTTTGCATTCGGAGCCTCATCTAGCTCTCTTTGCAGACGAGGATGGCCTAGCTATTTACCGTAGAATTGCGGAAGATGTAAAAGACTATCTCAAAGATGGTGGTAAGATTTACCTTGAAATTGGATACAAGCAAGGTCAAAGTGTTCCTGAACTTTTTAGGAAGCATCTTCCTGAAAAACGTGTAAGAACACTTAAGGACCAATTTGGTCAAGATAGGATGGTCGTGGTTGATGATGGACAGGATTAGACAAGAGTTGGAAAAGGGTGGAGCTGTTGTTCTGCCTACAGAGACTGTTTATGGTCTTTTTGCTAAGGCCTTAGATGAAAAGGCAGTTAACCATGTTTACCAACTCAAACGTCGTCCTAGAGACAAGGCACTCAATCTCAATATCGATTCTCTCGAGGACATCTTGCACTTTTCAAAGAATCAGCCAACTTATCTACAAAAACTTGTAGAGACCTTTTTGCCAGGTCCTTTGACCATTATTCTCGAAGCTAATGACCGAGTTCCCTATTGGGTCAATTCTGGCCTCGCGACTGTTGGATTTCGGATGCCCAGTCACCCTATCACACTGGATTTGATTCGAGAGATAGGTCCCTTGATTGGGCCGTCTGCCAATATTTCAGGTCAGGCAAGTGGAGTGACCTTTAATCAAATTCTAGAGGATTTTGACCAAGAGGTTCTGGGTCTGGAAGACGATGCTTTTCTAACTGGACAGGATTCAACTATTTTGGACTTGTCGGGAGACAAGGTGAAAATCTTACGCCAAGGGGCCATTAAGCGAGAAGATATTCTTGCTCGGTTGCCAGAGATTTCTTTTGAGGAGGAATAAAATGCTAAGAGATTTGCAAGAAACAGATGTGAAAGCTATATGTGAGATCAACCAAGAGGCTTTAGGCTATTCTTTTAGTTCAGAGGAAACGGCTAGCCAACTAGCTAGACTATCTCAGTATTCTCATCATTTCCTACTTGCTTATGAGGATGAAGTTAGTCATGCCTTGCTTGGATATGTCCACGCTGAGGTCTATGAATCACTTTATTCTAAAGCAGGATTTAATATCTTAGCCTTAGCAGTTTCACCTCAAGCACAAGGTCAAGGTATTGGTAAAAGTTTACTACAAGGGTTGGAAGAAGAAGCAAAAAGACGTGGTTATGGGTTTATCCGCTTAAACTCTGCCGATCATCGTCTGGGAGCTCATGCATTTTATGAAAAAGTTGGTTATACTTGTGATAAAATGCAGAAACGGTTTATTCGCATCTTTTAGTTTGATTTTCTAATAAGAAAATGAAACTAATGGACTAGTCACACAATAAAAGGAGAAGACCTATGATTTTTGACAAAGATGATTTTAAAGCATACGATGCTGATCTCTGGAATGCTATTGCCAAAGAAGAAGAACGACAACAAAACAACATTGAGTTGATTGCTTCGGAAAACGTAGTTTCCAAGGCTGTTATGGCAGCTCAAGGGTCTATCTTGACAAACAAATATGCCGAGGGTTACCCAGGCCGCCGTTATTATGGTGGAACGGATGTGGTAGACGTGGTAGAGACTCTTGCTATTGAACGCGCAAAAGAAATTTTCGGTGCAAAATTTGCTAATGTCCAACCTCACTCAGGAAGCCAAGCCAACTGTGCGGCTTACATGGCCTTGATTGAACCAGGTGATACCGTTATGGGGATGGATTTAGCAGCAGGTGGACACTTGACCCACGGAGCTCCAGTTAGCTTCTCAGGTCAAACCTACAACTTTGTTTCTTATAGTGTAGATCCTGAAACGGAATTATTGGACTTTGATGCTATATTGAAGCAAGCCCAAGAAGTAAAACCAAAACTGATTGTAGCTGGTGCTTCAGCCTATTCTCAAATTATCGACTTTTCAAAATTCCGTGAAATTGCGGACGCTGTTGGGGCTAAACTTATGGTAGATATGGCTCATATCGCTGGTTTGGTTGCTGCTGGTCTTCACCCAAGTCCAGTACCATATGCTCATATCACTACAACAACGACTCACAAAACCCTTCGTGGACCTCGTGGTGGTTTGATTTTGACTAATGACGAAGAACTTGCTAAGAAAATCAATTCAGCTATTTTCCCTGGTATTCAGGGTGGTCCTTTGGAGCACGTTGTGGCGGCTAAAGCTGTTTCCTTCAAAGAAGTTTTGGATCCAGCCTTCAAGGAATATGCTGCTAATGTTATCAAGAACAGCAAGACTATGGCAGCTGTCTTCTTACAAGACCCTGATTTTCGTATTATTTCTGGTGGGACTGAAAACCACCTCTTCCTAGTGGATGTGACTAAGGTTGTAGAAAACGGAAAAGTTGCTCAAAACTTGCTGGATGAAGTCAATATTACCCTAAATAAAAACTCAATCCCATATGAAACCTTGTCACCATTCAAGACAAGTGGTATTCGTATCGGATCTGCAGCCATTACTGCACGTGGATTTGGTGAAGAAGAAAGTCGCAAAGTGGCTGAACTCATCATTAAAACCCTTAAAAATGCAGAAAATAAAGCTGTCTTAGAAGAAGTGAGAAGTGCAGTTAAAGAATTGACAGATGCCTTCCCATTATACGAGGACTAAAACTTTTATGGATATTTATATTAAGAAAGCCATTATTCACCAGTTCAGTCCGGATGATACCGAGCTGTTCCTAGCGGATAAGCTTCTCAATATTACTCCAAAAATCGAAGAATACCTGCGTAAAAAAATTGAACGTGTGTATTCAGATGAAGCCAAGACTGGGATTTTCGAAGAAGAAAATCCCTTCTTCAATCATATCACAGACGATTTGTTGGAGACATCAGTAACACTGGCTAATCTCTGGAAAGAGGAGTTCAGCATTTCAGAAAATCTTAAGACCAATGACTTGATTTTTGTGCAATTTTCTAAAGAAGGTGTAGAACATTTTGCTTTCTTACGAATTGCTCTGCGTGAGACCTTGACTCACCTTGGAGGAGAAGTTGATAATCCAATCAAACTGACTCAGAATAATCTGCCTGGATTTGGAACGGGTGCCGACGAAGCCTTGGTGGTCAATCTTCAGAGTCGCAAGTACCATCTGATTGAAAAACGCATCAAGTACAACGGGACTTTTTTGAACTATTTTTCAGATAATCTTCTTGCTGTCGTCCCTAAGATTTCACCCAAGAAATCCATCAAGGAACTGGAAAAGACAGCCCAGAGAATTGCTGAGACTTTTAACACAGATGATTTTCAATTTCAATCTAAGGTCAAATCAGCGATTTTCAACAACCTAGAAGAAAGCAATGAATTGTCACCTGAAAAATTGGCTAATGACCTTTTTGACAACAATCTGACGGCTCGTTTAAGTTTTATTGACCAAGTTAAAGAAGCCGTACCAGAGCCAGTTCAGTTTGATGAAATTGATGCCAGTCGCCAATTAAAGAAATTTGAAAACCAAAAACTCTCCTTGTCAAATGGAATTGAGCTCATCGTTCCCAATAACGTCTATCAAGACGCCGAATCTGTTGAATTTATCCAAAACGACAATGGAACTTACTCTATCTTAATCAAAAATATCGAGGATATTCAAAGTAAATAATGTTTAAACGAATTCGAAGAGTGCTTGTACTAGCAGTCTTCCTTTTTGCTGGCTATAAAGCTTACCGCCTTCACCAAGATGTCAAACAAGTCATGACCTATCAACCCATGGTGCGAGAAATCTTGAGTGAAAAAGACACTCCAGCAAACGAAGAGCTTGTGCTTGCTATGATTTATACTGAAACAAAAGGAAAAGAAGGCGATGTTATGCAGTCTAGTGAGTCTGCAAGTGGTTCAACCAACACCATCAATGATAATGCCTCTAGCATTCGGCAAGGCATTCAAACTCTGACAGGCAATCTCTATCTGGCGCAGAAGAAGGGTGTAGATATCTGGACAGCTGTTCAAGCCTATAATTTTGGACCTGCCTATATCGATTTTATCGCCCAAAATGGCAAGGAAAATACCTTGGCTCTAGCCAAACAGTACTCTCGTGAGACTGTTGCTCCCTTGCTTGGTAATACGACTGGAAAGACTTATAGTTATATTCACCCCATTTCCATTTTTCACGGTGCTGAACTCTATGTAAATGGAGGAAACTATTATTATTCTAGACAGGTACGACTTAACCTTTACATCATCAAATGTTTCACTCTCTTTTCAATATCTGGCTAGACCAGGTGTTTTTGTTATAAGTTTTCTTTAAGATAGATATATTACTCTAAAGAAGTAAAGGAGGAAATTCCCTATGAGAAAGAAACTCTTTCTGACTAGCGCTGCGATCTTGTGGGCAGTAACAGCTATGAATAGCGTCCATGCAGCAACAGATGTTCAAAAAGTTATCGATGAAACCTATGTCCAACCTGAATATGTCCTAGGTTCTTCCCTATCTGAAGACCAAAAAAATCAAACTCTTAAAAAACTGGGGTACAATGCCTCAACAGATACCAAAGAACTCAAGACCATGACACCTGATGTTTATTCTAAAATCATGAATGTGGCCAATTACTCTAGCTTACAGTTGTATTCATCAGCCAAGATTCAAAAGCTAGGTGACAAATCGCCACTTGAGGTCAAGATTGAAACACCAGAAAATATCACTAAGGTGACTCAGGATATGTACCGAAACGCAGCAGTAACGCTGGGTATGGAACATGCCAAAATCACTGTAGCAGCCCCTATTCCAGTTACAGGAGAAAGTGCTTTAGCAGGGATTTACTATTCGCTAGAGGCTAATGGAGCCAAGGTGCCACAAGCTAATAAAGATTTGGCTCAAGAAGAGTTGAAGGCTTTGTCAGATATCAATGCTGAAAACAAGGACAACTCAGGCTATGATGCTAATAAATTAAACGTTGCCCTAGCTGATATCAAGTCAGGACTCGCCAAAGCTAAAGAAAGCAAGGGAAATCTGACAGAAGAAGATATCCGCAAGATTGTTGAAGATACCTTAAAAAATTACAAACTTGATCAGGTCATAACAGGAAACCAGATCAATATCATCATCAATTTTGCCTTGAATCTCTCAAAGAGTGATATCCTCAGCAATGCAGATTTCACTAAAACCCTAAATGACCTTAAACAAAGCATCGTATCACAAGCTGGCGACAGTTTTAAAAATATCAACCTTAACTTTGATGCGGATAAGGCGCTAGAGGACGGTGGTAACTTCTTAAGCTCCCTCTGGCAAGCCCTTGTCACCTTCTTCAAGAGTTTTGGTTCTTAAGAAATTTCATGGTATAATGGATGGTAACCGTAACGTTGCCGTCTTTTTTGTCGGCCAATAGAAAGAGAAAAGAATGTTAAAGAAAAATGATATTGTAGAAGTTGAAATTGTTGACTTGACCCATGAAGGGGCAGGAGTTGCCAAGGTAGATGGTTTGGTCTTTTTTGTAGAGAATGCTTTACCGAGTGAAAAAATTCTCATGCGTGTCCTCAAGGTCAATAAAAAGATTGGCTTTGGAAAAGTTGAAAAATACCTTGTCCAGTCACCACACCGTAATCAAGATCTAGATTTGGCTTACCTGCGTTCAGGAATCGCGGATTTAGGACACCTTTCTTATCCAGAACAGCTCAAGTTTAAAACCAAGCAAGTCAAGGACAGTCTCTACAAGATTGCTGGAATTGCAGATGTAGAAGTTGCTGAAACGCTTGGTATGGAACATCCAGTCAAGTATCGCAATAAGGCGCAGGTGCCCGTTCGTCGAGTGAATGGTGTCTTGGAAACAGGATTTTTCCGTAAGAATTCGCACAACCTCATGCCCCTTGAAGATTTCTTTATCCAGGATCCTGTCATTGACCAAGTCGTAGTAGCTCTTCGAGACCTGCTCCGTCGTTTTGATTTAAAACCTTATGACGAAAAGGAACAGTCTGGATTGATTCGGAATCTTGTGGTGCGTCGTGGTCACTATTCAGGACAAATCATGGTCGTTTTGGTGACAACTCGTCCAAAAGTTTTTCGTGTTGACCAATTGATTGAACAAGTTATCAAGCAGTTCCCAGAGATTGTGTCTGTCATGCAAAATATCAACGACCAGAATACCAATGCGATTTTTGGTAAGGAGTGGCGCACTCTTTATGGTCAAGACTATATTACGGACCAGATGTTGGGAAATGACTTCCAAATCGCTGGCCCAGCCTTTTACCAAGTCAATACTGAAATGGCGGAGAAACTCTATCAAACAGCCATTGACTTTGCAGAGTTAAAAAAAGATGACGTGGTTATTGATGCTTATTCTGGTATTGGAACCATTGGTTTATCAGTCGCCAAGCATGTCAAAGAAGTCTACGGTGTTGAACTGATTCCAGAAGCGGTTGAGAATAGTAAAAAAAATGCTCAGCTGAACAATATTTCAAATACCCACTATGTCTGTGACACAGCTGAAAATGCTATGAAGAATTGGCTTAAAGATGGGATTCAACCAACCGTTATCTTGGTTGATCCTCCACGCAAGGGCTTGACAGAAAGCTTTATCAAAGCAAGCGCCCAAACAGGAGCCGATCGCATCGCCTATATCTCCTGCAATGTCGCAACCATGGCGCGTGATATCAAACTCTACCAAGAATTGGGATATGAGTTAAAGAAAGTCCAGCCGGTGGATTTGTTTCCTCAAACGCATCACGTTGAATGTGTAAGTTTATTAGAGAAACGTAGTTAATCCTCAAAAGGTTCCCCGAACCTTTTGAGTCCCACTGACGCATCACGCTGAGGCGGTATCACTGCTTGTACGAGTTGAAGCATCAGCGAAGTAAAAGTAGATGTTCAGCCAATGCAACGAGGTGAGACCGAAGGTCGATAAGGTGTGTTCTGGGTATAGGACTCGTAAAGTAAGTAGGAAATATGATGAGATGATACAGAGAGCCTGAATTGGTCAGGTGACGTGCTTATTTACATTAGCCTGATAATGAAAATGGAGAGATTATCGATGGTTATATTGGAATTGTACCAAAATGATTATTCTAAAGATTTAGTAGCATTTGATTCCATAGAAGATGGGAAAGCCTTTGTAGCTCAAATCCCGGGATACACTCTGGAAACAGAAGATGGTTTTGAAGTGGAGTATTTTAATCCTAAAAACATACCGGATTATATGGAAATTATTTTTAACGGAAATATTGTTCCTTTATCTAAATTTATGTTCGATCCTGGGGAAAATGTAAACATTATTTGGAAAGAGATTTCAAATTTATCCCTCAAAAATGATAGAGTGATCGAAGGATATTCAAAAATTGATGCATATGTCGTTAACAACCATGAAGTTAAAGCCTATGTCGAAACAAGAGAAACGAACTATCGTAAAGCAAAAGACTTCTTAGAAAGCCGCGGATATGAAATCGACAGAAGTTTTTTCGGAAGTGAAGACGGTGAAGCGATTCTTTACAGAAAAAAAGGGATCGAAGTTTGGCATTTCTTGTGTCACTTAGACCCAATGTTTGTAGAGATTGAAGATGTAGAAGGATATGTTAAAGAAGAAGTTGGAGAGATTCAATAGTCAACCAAAGTTCCTTGTGAGTATATACCTTTGCTAGTAAAAGAGTCAAAACGTTATAACGAAGGGGGGAAGAAAATCCTTGAGTGTAAGTCTTTTTCTTGTTTAGAGGGAAAGTATTAGAGTAGCCGCTCATAATTTATACTAGATTTGATAACTGATTTGAGACAGATTTTATTTCTATAAATATTGTGAAAATTTTTTAATACCAAAGATTTAAAGTTACTGTGTAAAAAATCCTCTCCACTTTTAAACTAATGTATTATAAAAGCCAGTTGACACAAGTGTTACACCTGTGATAGAATTAACTTGAGGTGATGAAAATGGCAACCGATAAAAATAGAATAATGATTAGCTTGGATGATAAAAATCTAGAGAAACTTGAAAATTTAGTAGAAGATGCTAGAGATAGAAGGGGAATGCGACTAACAAAGTCCCAGGTTATTGAATTACTCCTAAATACCGTTGATTATTTCGATGATATTATAGGGGCTATTTACTCAAAAAAATAAGAGCAAAATTGCTATTATTTTTTACAAATTGGTGTAACACTAGTGATATAGGAGTGATGAAATGGTTGTTTATATTAGACAAAGTAAATTACCAAGTGAGGTTTCAATTAATAAATACAATGCTCAAGTAGGTGCCTACTTACAAGGAGAAGAAGTTATTTTATATCAATCTTTTTCTGAAATAAAAGAGTTAACAAGTGAAGATATAGTTGTAGATTATATAATGGAGACTAGAGCATTACTAAAAATGATGGGCTTAAACGTTCCGGTTTATGACTATCCTATTGAGCTTAAAGAGTTTTATGGTCGAAAGATTTATGTTGCTATTTTAGGAGAGATTGTGAATATACCTGATAATTGGGGAAAATTTATTAAGCCTAAAGCTGGTTCAAAAGTCTTTACTGGAAGAGTTGTTAATGGAACCCATGATTTAATAGGTATTGGTCTACCTTTCGACTATCCTATATGGATTAGTGAGGTTGTAGAATTCATAGCTGAATGGCGTTGTTTTGTGTTAGATGGTCGCGTATTAGATGTTCGACCCTATACAGGTGATTATCATGCACAATTTGATGCAAGTGTAATTGATGAAGCGATATCATGTTGGAAAGATGCGCCAATAGCTTATGGACTAGATATCGGTGTTACTCGCGATGGCAGAACACTTGTTGTTGAAGTAAATGATGGTTATGCATTGGGAAATTATGGCCTATCTCCTTTAAAATCAATCAATTTTCATAGAGCTAGGTGGAAAGAAATGGTAAAACCCTATTTTGAAAAAAATGAAATTTTTAAAATCCAACAGGATGTTATTTTCTAAAATAAATATGGTAGATAACCAATATAAAAAGCATCAAAATGAACAAGGAGGAATCTGATGCTTGGAGCAATTATTGGAGATATTGTCGGTTCTGTTTACGAATGGAACAATATCAAAACAAAGGACTTTCCTTTATTTCGGAAGGACTGCTTTTTTACAGATGACACGGTTATGACTTGTGCTGTTGCAGAAGCAATTATGAATGGTGGACAAAAAGACGACTTCATTGACGCGATGAAGAAATATGGCAGAATGTATCCGAATGCTGATTACGGTGCTCGGTTTAATGCATGGCTAAACAGCGATAACCGTGAGCCTTATAATAGCTTTGGTAATGGATCAGCTATGCGTATTTCTCCATGTGCTTGGATCATGGACTGTGGTTTTTATGCGAAAACTGGTATATGGCCATCATCTAGAGGACTTACGAGTCTTTCTGCAGAGGTAACTCATAATCATCCAGAAGGTGTCAAAGGCGCTATGGCTACAGCTGATGCTATCTTTCTATGTCGTTTTTACTTTGGTGGTTATTGTAGAGAGTACGAGCAATCAATTAACGACAATCCTACAGAGTGTAAAAGACGAATTAAGGATTATATAGAAAAAGAATACGATTACAATCTATCTCAAACTTTAGATGAAATCCGTCCTAACTATCGTTTTAACGAAACATGTCAGGAAACTGTCCCTCAAGCCATTATCGCCTTTCTTGAAAGTAGAGACTTCGAAGATGCGATAAGAAATGCCATCTCACTTGGTGGCGACAGTGATACTCTCGCAGCAATCACTTGTAGCATAGCAGAGGCAGCTTACGGTATTCCTGATTGGATCAAGGATAAGGCCTATTCTTACTTGGATGAACCCTTAAAGGATGTAGTTAGGTGATGGGAAAATAGAATAAAAGCGTATTAATCTCCAGTACATCAGATTTCTCTTTTCTGTATTTTCATTGTATAATAGGATTACATTTACTTGCATACGACGAAATGTAAACATTTCTATTTAAAATTAAGGATAAAATCAATGAAAAAAGCAATGGTAATTATCAACCCCACTTCTGGTGGCGAGAAGGCTTTGGATTACAAAGAAAAGCTGGAGAATAAAGCAAAAGAATACTTTGAATATGTTGAAACCAAAATTACAGAAAAAGCGCTGGATGCAACACATTTTGCTGAAGAAGCTTCTCGTGAGCAGTATGATGCAGTGGTTGTGTTTGGTGGAGATGGGACTGTCAATGAAGTCATTTCAGGTATTGATGAGAGAGGCTACATTCCTAAGTTAGGGATTATCCCAGGCGGTACGGGTAACCTCATTACAAAACTTTTGGAAATCAATCAAGACATCGATGGCGCAATTGACGAACTGGATTTTGATTTAACCAATAAGATTGATATCGGTAAAGCAAATGACAACTATTTTGGTTATATCTTTAGTATCGGTTCTCTGCCTGAGGCGATTCACAATGTTGAAATAGAGGACAAAACAAAATTCGGTATTTTAACCTATGCTGTAAATACCATGAAGTCTGTCATGACAGATCAGGTCTTTAACATTAAGGTTGAGACAGAAAATGGAAATTATGTTGGTGAAGCTAGCCATGTTTTGGTCCTTTTGACAAATTACTTCGCTGATAAGAAAATCTTTGAAGAAAACAAGGACGGCTATGCCAACATTTTGATTCTGAAAGATGCCTCTATATTCTCCAAATTATCCGTCATTCCTGATTTATTAAAAGGGGATGTTGTCGCAAATGATAATATCGAGTATATCAAAGCGCGTAATATTAAAATCTCTTCAGATAGTGAATTGGAGTCAGATGTTGACGGAGATAAATCAGATAACCTACCTGTAGAAATCAAAGTCCTAGCTCAGCGAGTAGAAGTATTTTCAAAACCGAAAGAGGATTAGTATATAGAGAAAGCCTTTTTTAAGGCTTTTTGTATACTTTAAAAGATAGTTCCTTTAACAACGGACATTCCTTGCAAATAGTTTACAAAAATAGTATACTGGATTTATTGAGTTTGAAAACGTTTTCGTAAAATTTGAATGAATACTTTAGGAGACAAATTGATGGAATTGAGTGCTATTTACCATAGGCCTGAGTCGGAGTATGCCTATCTTTATAAGGATAAGAAACTCCATATTCGAATTCGAACTAAGAAAGGGGACATTGAAAGCATCAACTTGCACTATGGGGACCCTTTTATCTTTATGGAGGAGTTTTATCAGGATACAAAAGAAATGGTCAAGATAACTTCTGGTACCTTATTTGACCATTGGCAGGTTGAAGTGTCAGTTGACTTTGCACGTATCCAGTATCTCTTTGAGCTCAGAGATACAGAAGGTCAAAATATTTTGTATGGCGATAAAGGGTGTGTGGAAAATTCTCTAGAAAATCTTCATGCAATTGGGAATGGATTTAAGTTGCCTTATCTTCATGAGATTGATGCCTGCAAAGTTCCTGACTGGGTTTCAAATACGGTATGGTATCAGATATTTCCTGAAAGATTTGCCAATGGCAATGCTCTATTAAACCCAGAAGGGACTTTAGACTGGGATTCATCTGTCACACCTAAGAGCGATGATTTCTTTGGTGGTGATTTACAGGGGATTATTGATCATATGGATTACTTGCAAGACTTGGGTATTACTGGACTATATCTTTGTCCCATCTTTGAATCTGCAAGCAATCACAAGTACAATACGACAGATTACTTTGAAATTGACCGTCATTTTGGAGACAAGGAGACCTTTCGGGAACTGGTGGATCAAGCGCATCATCGTGGCATGAAAGTCATGCTGGATGCGGTATTTAATCATATTGGTTCGCAATCTCTTCAATGGAAAAATGTCGTCAAAAATGGTGAACAGTCTGCTTATAAGGATTGGTTCCATATTCAACAATTCCCAGTGACAACTGAAAAGCTAGTTAATAAGAGAGACTTACCCTATCATGTTTTTGGTTTCGAGGACTATATGCCTAAGCTAAATACAGCCAATCCAGAGGTCAAGAATTATCTTTTAAAGGTTGCGACTTATTGGATTGAAGAGTTTAATATCGATGCTTGGCGTTTGGATGTGGCTAATGAGATTGACCATCAGTTCTGGAAGGATTTTCGTAAGGCAGTTTTAGCTAAAAATCCTGATCTTTATATCCTAGGAGAAGTCTGGCATACATCTCAGCCTTGGCTAAATGGAGATGAGTTCCATGCCGTCATGAATTATCCTTTATCTGATAGTATCAAGGACTATTTCTTACGAGGAATTAAGAAGACAGACCAGTTCATCGATGAAATCAATGGAGAGTCTATGTATTACAAGCAGCAGATTTCAGAGGTCATGTTTAATCTCTTGGATTCACATGATACAGAGCGAATCCTGTGGACGGCCAATGAAGATGTTCAACTGGTTAAATCAGCCTTAGCCTTTCTCTTTTTACAAAAAGGAACACCGTGCATTTATTACGGAACCGAGCTAGCCTTGACTGGAGGACCAGATCCAGATTGCCGTCGTTGTATGCCTTGGGAACGTGTATCAAGTGACAATGATATGCTGAACTTTATGAAGAGGCTGATTAAGATTCGGAAATACGCATCAGTAATCATTTCGCATGGCAAGTATAGCCTTCAAGAAATCAAATCTGATCTAGTAGCTCTGTAATGGAAATACGAAGGACGGATCCTCAAAGCAATATTCAACCAATCAACAGAAGATTATCTTTTAGAGAAAGAAGCAGTAGCACTAGCAAGCAATTGCCAAGAATTGGAGAATCAGCTTGTCATCTCTCCAGATGGATTTGTGATTTTCTAAAAACTAGTTGATGAAGATTATGGTACATTTCATATCTTATATAGTATAATAAGGCTAGTTACTAAACTTGTAAAGGAGAACTTAAATGAATTGTAGAGGACATGAAACAAGACAAAGAATTGTTAGAGATTTTGAAGTTTAGCCTAAAGCACATATTAAGCTGTTAGCAAATCAACAAAAACATAGTGATGCAGGAGCAACTATTGAAGATGAATATTATGTATTTATCGCTGAGAGTAAAATTGATGGCAAGAAGGAAGTTATTCAGTGTTGCATGGGTGCGGCAAGGGATTTTTTAGAACTAATTAATCACAAAGGGCTACCTCTTTTTAATCCGCTTGTAGGTGATTCTCATGTAAATAATAGACAAGAATATGACAATACAGGGAGTGGAAATTTATAACCTGAAAAGTGGAATGAAACTGCAAAGCAGCTTTATAATGTTATAATGTGGTTGATTATTTTATGGAATGCTAAGCCGGATACACCTTTATTTAATTTTAAAGACGAAGTAATTAAGTATAAAACATATGAGCCTTTTGAAAGCAGTATAAAAAGAGTAAATACTACTATAAAGAATGGTAGTAAAGGGAAAACTCTGACTGAGATGATTAATGGCTACAGAGCGGATAACGATATTAGAGATGAAATTCGTAACTTTAATATTCTGAAAAATAAAATTCGTGATATGAAAGACCAACAAGGAAATACAATGGAATCTTACTTTTAGTTATTGTTGAATTTTGGGTATTCTATAAAATATCCTAATTGAGATTTAAATAGTAGACTATACAATATAGTTAAAATATCAGTAAAAACAACACTTTATTGAGGTATTGGATACGCTTTGCTAATAGCCTAATAATCACATGTGGAGTGTTGCTACAACGAAAAAGGTGATAATCCTTGATTTCAAGCTATTTTATAAGCATTTTGTCTTTGTAGATAAAGGCAATTTTGACAATAAAAATCCTAAAAGGTGAATCGTTATAGATGTATTTGTAGATATCGTTTGCGCATCGAAAAAATTAATACAAGAATAAATATTTATAGCTCTTTAGGTGACTTTTATAGAAGTAAAGTTTAGGATAGAAAAACAAGAAATAACGCACCATTTTTGGTGCGTTATGCTTTTTTATGCTATAATGGATTTATAAAAATAAAGGAGTTTGCTATGATTGGAAAGAACATAAAATCCTTACGTAAAACACATGACTTAACACAACCCGAATTTGCACGAATTATAGGAATTTCTCGAAATAGCTTGAGTCGTTATGAAAATGGAACGAGTTCAGTCTCTACGGAATTAATTGACATCATTTGTCAGAAGTTTAATGTATCTTATGTCGATATTGTAGGAGAAGATAAAATGCTCAATCCTGTTGAAGATTATGAATTGACTTTGAAAATTGAAATTGTGAAAGAAAGAGGTGCTAATCTATTATCTCGACTCTATCGTTATCAAGATAGTCAGGGAATTAGCATTGATGATGAATCTAATCCTTGGATTTTAATGAGTGATGATCTATCTGACTTGATTCATACGAATATCTATTTAGTAGAAACTTTTGATGAAATAGAGAGATATAGTGGCTATTTGGATGGAATTGAACGTATGTTAGAGATATCTGAAAAGCGGATGGTAGCTTAATGGAAATCCAAGATTATACTGATAGTGAATTCAAACATGCTTTAGCAAGGAATCTTCGTTCACTGACAAGAGGAAAAAAGTCCAGTAAGCAACCTATAGCGATTTTGCTTGGAGGGCAAAGTGGTGCTGGTAAGACTACAATTCATCGTATTAAACAGAAAGAATTTCAAGGAAATATTGTTATCATAGATGGTGATAGTTTTCGTTCTCAGCATCCACACTATTTAGAACTGCAGCAAGAATATGGCAAAGATAGCGTTGAATACACCAAAGATTTTGCAGGAAAAATGGTAGAGTCTTTAGTAACAAAATTGAGTAGTTTGGGATACAATCTTTTGATAGAGGGAACTTTACGAACGATTGACGTTCCAAAGGAAACAGCACAACTCTTGAAAAGTAAGGGATATGAAGTACAATTAGCCTTGATTGCGACAAAGCCTGAGCTGTCCTATCTGAGCACTCTTATCCGATACGAAGAACTGTACGCTATCAATCCAAATCAAGCACGCGCAACTCCAAAAGAACATCATGATTTCATTGTAAATCATCTAGTTGATAATACACGGCAATTAGAAGAACTAGCTATCTTTGAAAGAATTCAAATTTACCAACGAGATAGAAGTTGTGTATATGATTCAGGAGAAGATACAACTTCAGCAGCAGATGTTCTTCAAGAGTTACTCTTTGGGGAGTGGAGTCAGGTAGAGAAGGAGATGTTGCAGGTGGGGGAAAAGAGACTTAATGAATTACTTGAAAAATAAACAATTGATATTTTTAGGAGAATAGAAATGAGAGGGTTTAATAACAAGATAAAGTCTGTTTATCAAGAACTAACAAATTCCAAAGAGAAATTCGGTAGCTTTCACAAGACTTTAATTCATTTGCATACACCTGTTTCTTATGATTACAAGCTATTTTCTAATTGGACTGCAACGAAATATAGAAAAATTACTGAAGATGAACTATATGATATATTTTTTGAAAATAAGAAAATAAAAGTTGATAAGACAATTTTTTTTAGTAATTTTGATAAGGTTGTTTTTTCTAGTTCAAAAGAATATATTAGTTTTCTTATGTTAGCAGAGGCAATCATAAAAAATGGAATAGAAATAGTTGTAGTAACTGATCATAATACTACCAAAGGTATTAAAAAGTTACAAATGGCAGTCTCAATCATAATGAAAAATTATCCGATTTATGATATACATCCTCATATTTTACATGGAGTAGAAATTAGTGCAGCAGATAAATTGCATATTGTATGTATATATGATTATGAACAAGAATCATGGGTTAATCAATGGTTAAGTGAAAATATTATAAGTGAGAAAGATGGAAGTTATCAACATTCACTGACTATAATGAAGGATTTCAATAATCAAAAAATAGTTAACTATATTGCTCATTTCAATAGTTATGACATTTTGAAAAAAGGTTCTCACTTATTAGGTGCATATAAACGAAAAATTTTTTCTAAAGAAAATACACGATTTTTGGAGTTTAATATTAACTCGAAAGAATCTTCGCAACAACTTGATATTCTCTATAAAGAAGTTGGTGTATTAAGTTTGGGACAAAAAGTTGTAGCCATGCTTGATTTTTTATTAGCATATAGTGATTATTCTAAAGACTTCAGACCATTGATTATTGATCAGCCTGAAGACAATCTAGACAATCGTTATATTTACAGGCATTTAGTTCAGCAGTTTAGAGATGTGAAAGCTCAACGTCAAATTATTTTAGCAACACATAATGCTACAATTGTAACAAATTCTATGACAGATCAAGTTGTTATTATGGAGTCAGATGGAGTTAACGGATGGATTGAATCACAGGGATATGTTAGTGAAAAATATATAAAAAATCATATCATCAATCAATTAGAGGGAGGAAAAGATTCCTTCAAGCATAAAATGTCTATATATGAGACGGCTTTATCAGAGTAGAGTCAGAAAAAGTAGGTTAGAAATTTAGCCTACTTTTTTCTTTGTCCGACAGGCATAGTGTACATCTGAGGTCCAAGTCCTCTGTGGATATTTGCTGCAGATGAAACCAATAGCGACTCCTAAGCCTGAATATCGTGAGGTAGGGGGGATAGGAAGGAATTAGCGAAATCAAGGTTCTACAAACAGAATCGTGACTTGAAGCCATATATAGCGGATGAGGAACTCTAAAATCCAAATAGGTGTCGTAACCTATATACGTAAATTACGAGAGTAAACTAGGAAAGATGTACGGCTTATTCCGTGAGCGTTTAGGACGTAGTACAACGAATCATGGGAGTCAGCTGAACACATAGTATTGAAGAAATTTCTGTAATGGAAATGGAGCGAAGAAGTGAACAATTAAATGAATACCTCTCTAATTAAATTTGTCAATTCTAATTCCTGGTATGAAAAGACAGTGACCTGAAAATGTAAACGATGGGAGCTGATCATAAATATAGGACGGTACATGCAGTGGTGTTAGAGATTAGTCCTTACTTGATTTGTGATAACTTCCCCAAATTTCTTCTGCTATACTTTTCTCAACTTTTAAAAATCCAACTAAGAATTTTACCTGGGGGTTTGGGGGCGAAGTCACCAAGTTATCTTATCGTTGGCTGTCAAAACTAGAAAGTTTTGATAGGCTGGCGATATGATTTTTGGGATATTGTGGACACAATATCTGAGCTCGCAAAGCCTTACAAGAATGAAAATCAGTTGTTGGAAAAGTGTACTGACATTGTATGGTAGCTCACATTGTCAGTACAAGTATTTTGGAAAGGAAGTAGCAGTATGAAACGAGATGTGCGTGATATTCGGAAACAATTTCGTTTAACAGAAGCAGAAGAAAAGCAAATTCTAGCTTTGATGAGAGAGCGGGGAGAGACTAATTTCTCTGATTTTCTTCGTAAAAGTTTACTTTCCTCTGATTTACAAAAACAGATGGAGACATGGTTTGCCCTCTGGCAATCCCAAAAACTAGAACAAATCAGTCGTGACGTTCATGAAGTTTTAATCTTGGCACAGTCAGAACGTCAAGTCACCCAAGAGCATGTATCTATTCTCTTAACGTGCGTGCAGGAATTGATTCAAGAGGTTGCAAACACCATACCCCTCAGTAAAGAATTTCGTGAGAAGTACATGAGGTAAGCACATGGAACATCGTTACCGAACCAATCTCAAGAAAGTGTTTTTGTCTGATAGTGAGTTGAACCAACTAAATATAAATATCGATCAAAGTGGTTGTAAATCCTTTTCTGAATATGCGAGACGAACTCTACTCGATCCTGGTATGAATTTTATCACGATTGACACAAACGGTTACCAAGATTTAGTGTTTGAGTTAAAGAGGATTGGCAATAATATCAACCAGATTGCTCGAAGTGTTAATCAATCTCAGTTAATTTCTGGTGAAGAATTGCAGGAGTTGAAAAAAGGAATTGGTGAATTGATAAAAGAAGTTGATAAGGAATTTAATCTGCAAGCGCAGAAGCTAAAGGAGTTCCATGGTCATCACTAAACACTTTGCCATTCACGGAAAGAGTTACCGCAGAAAGCTTATCAAGTACATTCTCAATCCTGAGAAAACCAATAATCTTGCCTTGGTGTCGGACTATGGCATGAAGAATTTTCTGGACTTTCCTAGCTATGAGGAAATGGTGCAGATGTATCATGAAAATTTCATCAGCAACGATACGCTTTACGATTTTCGCCACGACAGGATGGAAGAAAATCAACGAAAAATACACGCTCACCACATCATTCAGTCTTTCTCGCCAGAGGATCATCTCACTCCTGAACAAATCAATCGGATAGGTTATGAGACTGTGAAGGAATTAACTGGTGGCAAATTTCGTTTTATCGTTGCGACCCATGTTGATAAAGACCACCTGCACAATCACATCATTATCAATTCAGTAGATAGCAATTCTGACAAAAAGCTCAAGTGGGACTACAAGGTGGAGCGAAATCTTCGCATGATTTCTGACCGTTTTTCTAAAATCGCAGGTGCTAAAATCATTGAGAACCGCTATTCTCACCAGCGGTATGAAGTCTATCGTAAGACTAATCACAAGTATGAACTCAAGCAGCGACTCTATTTTTTGATGGAACATTCTAGGGACTTTGAGGATTTCAAAAAGAATGCTCCGCTACTACATGTGGAGATGGATTTCCGTCACAAGCATGCCACCTTTTTTATTACGGACTCAACTATGAAACAGGTGGTGCGTGGCAAGCAACTCAATCGCAAGCAGCCTTACACAGAAGAATTTTTTAAGAACTACTTTGCCAAAAGAGAAATAGAAAGTCTCATGGAATTTTTATTGCTGAAAGTTGAGAATATGGATGATTTACTTCAGAAAGCAAAACTTTTTGGACTAACTATCGATCCTAAACAAAAGCATGTTTCTTTTCAATTTGCAGGAGTGGAGGTAAAGGAGACAGAGCTAGACCAGAAAAATCTTTATGATGTAGAGTTTTTCCAAGATTATTTTAAAAATAGAAAAGATTGGCAAGCTCCAGAAACTGAGGATTTCGTTCAACTTTATCAAGAAGAAAAGTTATCCAAAGAAAAAGAACTTCCAAGCGATGAGAAGTTCTGGGAGTCCTATCAAGAGTTCAAGAGTAACAGAGATGCCGTTCATGAATTTGAGGTGGAGTTGTCACTCAATCAAATTGAAAAAGTAGTGGATGATGGAATTTACGTCAAGGTCAAGTTTGGTATTCGTCAGGAGGGACTTATCTTTGTGCCGAACATGCAGCTTGATATGGAAGAGGATAAGGTGAAGGTTTTCATCAGGGAAACCAGCTCCTACTATGTCTACCACAAAGACGCTGCCGAGAAAAATTGTTATATGAAAGGTCGAACCTTAATTAGACAGTTCAGCTATGAAAATCAAACCATTCCATTACGCAGAAAAGCGACAGTCGATATGATTAAAGAGAAGATTGCGGAAGTGGATGCTTTGATTGAACTGGAAGTAGAAAATCAATCTTATGTCACGATTAAAGATGAGTTAGTGCATGAACTAGCAGCGTCTGAATTGAGAATCAATGAGTTGCAAGAACGAATGTCAACCTTGAATCAAGTAGCAGAATATCTACTGGCTTCAGTTGGAAGTAAGCAAGAAATGAAATTAAATCTTTCAAAACTGAATATAACTGAGAATATCAGTGCTAATATTGTTGAGAAAAAATTGAAGAGCCTGGGGAATCAACTGGAATTGGAAAGGGGCAGGTATGAAAAGATGGTAGTCAGGCTAGATAAATTTATAAATCGCTTAAATACAGGACTTTCAAAAGGAGATGGGATAGATTTTCAAAAATAGGAATCTAGCCAATAATTATATACAATGTGTATCTTTTGTAAAATATATTTGAAATTTAGATTTAATCATGTTACAATTAACATTGAAATCAAATAGAAAAGGAAGATGCAAACGTGGGTACACTATTAGCAACAAGATTAAAAAATAGACGAAAAGAATTAAAAATGTCTCAGCGAGAATTAGCTGAGGGTATCTGTAAACAGGGGCAAATTAGTCGATTAGAGAGTGGAGAGTTCACCCCTGGAGCGGATTTTTTACATGCCCTTGCTAAGAAATTAAAAGTTAGTATGGACTACTTTTTTGATGAGCAGGTTGTAGAGGAAGTCAATGAGTTATCAGAGTTTAAGAAGTTAGCACAGACATTTATCACAAATCGTAATTATGAATCTTTAAAATATATATATGAATTGGAAAATGTAAAAGCCCATCGCTTATCTCTAGCAGATAAATTTTACATGGAATGGATAAAGTCTCCTATAGATTTTTATTTTTATGGACAGAAAGAAGAGGCAATTACACGATTAGAGAATATGCTACCTCAGTTAAATGTATCTGATTTGAACTACCTTCAAGTTTCAAACACTCTATTCAATTTTTATTATGATATTGAAGATTTAGAACGTTTTAATGAGATTAGAGACAAGCTAGAGCATCAAGTGAATCAGCTTAATTTAAACACAATTGAAGAGTTAGAACTATCAATTAAGTTCAATTATAACGTTTGTCGATACCTATGGTTACAGAAAAATATTGAAGAAGCTATTACGAAAATCACAGCTACGATAAAGCAATGTAAGGAGTACAGGACAACTTATCTATTAGCTGATTTGTATTTATTGATGGGAAGTGTAAGTGAAAATTTTTCTTCTAAAAGTTCAGTAAAAGAATATTTTGAGACTGCTCATTTTCTCTACAAACTTGAGGAAAACATGTCAATGGCTTTGAAAGTCGAACATTATTTTGCAGATATAACAGAATAAGGAATACGGTGTTCTAGTGAGCATCGTTTTTTAAATCTAATTTGAATACAAAAAAGTATTAAATAAAAAAAAATAAAAAAAGATTATAAAAATACTTGACAAGCTAATTTTGAAGTGATAAAATAAATGCAAGAAAACGAAAGGAGAGGTATATGAGAAGTTTGTTTAGGAAAATTGTTGCTTTGTTAGTCATAGGATTAATCCTATTAGGGACTGCTGGAGGAACTCAAGTTCATAAGATGGCTAGAGGGATTGATCCAGGTCCTGCGAATGGTATTTATAGATAGGAGATTATAGTCACTTAAAAATCAAAAAATTATAAAATTTTTGTTTTACTTAAATAGATATTTTATGATGGGCGAAGTTTTTATAACTAGTTCCTATAAGTACAGAAACCTATTTTAATTTACTAATTTCAAAACAATTTTTTGAGATATATGTAATTAAATCTAAATTAAGCTTTAAAAAATTATTTTTAGCAATTTGATTTTGAAAGTGTCATGCAGCAATATGAAAGCGTAGAATAGAGGTGTTTCCAATGTACAAGTAAGTTTTGATTCCAAATAAAGTAATAGAAAAGGAGCTATATAATGAGTAGTCAAATGAAAGCTTTCTTGAATGAACTTCAAGGAAATATGGAAGTTGTTGGAGAATTTTTTGATAATCCTGAAAAGGTAATTAGAAAATTTGGAATTGTCGGAAGAGAGAAGGAAGCATTGCTAATCTGTGACTTAAATGATATGGATGATTATGCTCTTTCAATTCAAAATAGCGTTGCATCGCCTTCTGGGGCACATAGTAGCACTTGCCATTTTGTTAGACAAGATTTACAATCCGCATAATTGTTAATATATAAAACATAAAATTTCAATTTTCAATTAGGGATAATAGAATTCCTTACTATGATATAGAAAGTGAATTAATTAGGAAATCTTAGTCAGAGGTTTCTGATTAATTCATTTTTTATATATTAAGAGTGATGTGAAATGTTCAAATTGTGAGACTACTCTCGGATTGTTGTATAGAAATTTAAAATTTTATTGTGAGCTTTTTAAGGAAGAGTGGCCGATATGAAAAATAAATACGATGTTAAAAGAATTATTCCGGATGAATTATCAGAATCACTAGATATTTTTCTAAAAAATTATTCTGAAACTGGATTGTCAGATTATAATACTTATCTCTTTTATGGTTTTATCTTGAAGTCCTATAAATTGCCTCGAGAAAATAGATATAGCATAAAATTATTGGTGAAGGAATTACAAAATAGAGGACTGAAAGTTACATTGATTATCAACATTTATTATCACGCTTTAAATTGTTTGGCTTTAAATGATGGTCTAAAAATTTATGGAGAAGATTTCTTAATATGAATTACGAAAAGTATTTAAACTATTTGGACTATGAAACTGAAATAGAAGACGCATACCATAATTTATTATTAGAATATAAAATTAGTGATAATTTTAGTGATAATTTTAGTGATGAACATTGGTTATATAATTTGCCGTCTAATATCACCCAATCTAAGGGATTTAAAATACACCTGAGCGCTTCAATATTAAATGCTAATTTGGTTGCTAAAAAATTCTTTGATTTTATATTTTCTAGAGAGAAGAAGATAAATTTCAAAATTTTGGTTAGCATTAAAGAACTTTCTTTGCAAAATACAGGGCTTAATGGTTATTCACAAGTCGGGAAATTCATTACAATTTATCCAAAAGATAATAAAGAGTTTCAACGTTTGTTACACAAATTAGAAATATTGTATAAAGGTGTAAAGGGTGTAAACATACCATCAGATTTCAGATTTCAACTTAGCGAGGTTGTATATTACAGATATGGGGAGTTCGTAAAAGATAGCACTTTCAAGGATAAAAGAGATAAGAAAATCCCTTCAAATGTGAATGTTCCAATAAGGGATTACTATATTCCAAGATATAACACTATTCCTGATCAATATATTATTTTGGAAGTGATTTCTAAAAATGCCAAAGGTGGAGTTTATAAAGTATTTAATACTCAAAAGCGAGTTTATTCTTTATTAAAAGAAGCTAGTGATTTATCGTTGGTTGATTTTACAAATAGAGATTCTGTGAATCGTTTAATAAATGAAAGAGAAATATTAGTAGAATTGGAAAAGGAGGAATTTACTCCAAAAGTTTTTAACGATTTTTACATAAAGAATTCGTATTTTGTGGAATTTGAGTTTATTATTGCAGATAAATTAAGCGAGTATAATATGGTTAGTGGCTCGTATGATTGGTTTTTAACATTAATTGATTATATGGAGATAATAAACTCCAAATATAATCTTTCCTATAGAGATTTATCATTTAATAATATACTTATTGATAATAGAAATAATATTTATATTATAGACTTTGAGCATGCCCTAAGGAAAGAAACTCAAATTGAAGAAAAAAAGTTGCCTCTATTTGGAACTCCAGGGTTTTATGAAACCAACTTAAATTTATTGAATAATCAACCAGAGGATATTATGGGATTGGTTTTGTTATTATATTGGAGTCAGAATTTAGATGATTTTAACGTCTTTTCAAAAATGAGTTTTTTAGAAGCGATGGAGTATGCAATGAATTTTAATTCGCGTCGCTTAGACACACTTGATAAATCAGATTGGCTTTATGATATTTATAAAAAAGCGTTCAATTATAAATATGATACTTTTTCTGAATTAAAAAAAGATTTTATAGAGGTATTAAAATAAAGGTAGGGGTGTTATGAATTGTTTCTTGAAAATGAATAATGTAAGTGTTCGTTATGATGACGTAATAGCTTTAAAAGATATAACTTTACAAATAAATAAGGGAGATTTCATTGGCTTATTAGGTTCAAATGGTGCAGGTAAATCTACGTTAATTAATTCTATTGTAGGTTTTCAAGAGATTTATTTAGGAGAAATAGAGTATTGTGATAAAGATTTGATAGTTAGTTCTCAACCTTTTGCTCATTTAGGCTTTACTCCTCAAACCACAGTAATTGATTTTTATACTACTGTGAAGGACAATGTAATATTGGGGCTGAACCTTGCTGGAAAGTTTGGGAAAAATGCTGAGAAGTTGTGTCAAATAGCCTTAGAAATTGTTGGGTTAGCTGATAAAAAAAATAATTTGGTAGAAACATTGTCAGGTGGACAACTGCAACGCGTCCAGATTGCTAGAGCAATAGCTCATAATCCAGATTTTTATATTTTAGATGAACCTACCGTTGGTTTAGATACTGAATCTGCCGAAAAATTTTTAATGTATTTAAAAGATAAGAGTTTGGAAGGAAAAACTATTATCATATCTTCACATGACATAAATCTACTCGAAAAGTTTTGTAAAAAAATACTTTTTTTACAAAATGGCTCCATATCATTTTTTGGTGATATGCGTGACTTTGTAGATAATTCAACTATCAAATTAAATTTTTCAATGCAGAATAGAATTTCTAGATATCAAATTGAATTTTTAGAAAATTTTAGATTTAAAGTTCACATCGAAGATAATGATAGTTTTACAATAGAAGTCCCTATAGAAGAAAATATCTTAGATGTTATCAATGAGATAGGAAAAGCATGTGAAATTAAAAACTTTTCAACAAGTAAATTAACCTTACAAGAAAGTTATTTGCAAAGAATAGGAGGAGAAAAATGAAGGCTGATCAATTAAGGCACAAATCGGACTTAGGTTTAAGAGGTCTAGCGATTATTGCTAAAAATGAGATTATTGCTTTTTTTAGAAGTAAAGGTTTAATTATTTCTCAGTTTCTACAACCAATCTTATATGTTGTTTTTATAATAATAGGATTAAATTCTTCGATAAAGAACATTCAGTTTAATGATATAAAAACCTCTTATGCAGAATATACAATCATTGGTGTTATAGCTTTATTGATAATCGGGCAGATGACTCAAGTTATTTATAGGGTGACAATAGATAAAAAATATGGGCTACTTGCTCTTAAGTTATGCAGTGGAGTTCGTCCTTTATATTATATTTTAGGGATGAGTATCTATTCTATATTAGGGTTGATAGTTCAAGAAATTATTATATATATAATTACGTTAGCGTTTGAGATAAATATCGCAATGGATAGATTTTTTTATACAGTTTTGTTATCTATTGTTGTTTTATTATTTTGGGACTCCCTTGCAATTTTACTTACAATGTTTATCAATGATTACAGAAGACGTGATATTGTAATACGTTTTGTACTAACACCGCTTGGTTTTACAGCTCCTGTTTTCTACTTAATAGATTCTGCTCCTAGTATTGTGAGATGGATTGGTCAGTTAAATCCCTTAACTTATCAATTAACTATTTTGAGAAACTTTTATTTTAAAAATTCAACAACTTTGGAATTAGTTTTCTTATTGTTAACATCATTACTTGTCCTTATATCTGTATCTTTTATTATACCAAAGATAAAATTGATACTGATAGAAAGATAAAAGTTGGGTCATCCAACTTTTTTGTTGTCTCCCGAAAACCACT